>CAYUZD010000233.1:0-5547 GCA_964449475.1 uncultured Nitrospirales bacterium | reverse complement strand
TGCGGGTGGCCGGGCCAGCGCGCGATGGTGCGGAGCACGTGGCCGAACGCGAACAACACGCCGCCCAACAGGAACGACAGCGTGCCGGCGAGCGTGACGAAATTCAGGTCGCGCCGCCAGCACCAGATCATGGCCGCCGCGAACGCGCCTGTGATGCCGGCCCAGTCGTCGCTGCGAGGCGGCGTCATGCGGAAGCCACCGTAATCGGCGAGGAAGATCGAGCCGAACACGGGCATGGCGAGGAACGCGCCGAGCCAGCCGAGTGACAATGCTACAAAGAGTCCGGAATCGCTGCGCCACTTGCCGTACATGAAGAAATAGAACGCGAACCCGAGCAGCGCGCCGGTCAGCCACCCGACGTGGTGCGGGTAGTCGCCGAAGAACTGCGGCCAGTTCGTCATCAGGTCGGCCGCGGCGAATGGCTGGCCGGTCTCGGGATTGACGTAGGAGAGGTCGCCCTGCGGAACGACGAGAAACTCGACTAACCCGTCCAGCAGCCCCGCTTGGTCGAGCATGCGCTGGATGAACCAGCCGCCGAGTCCCCACGCGAACGTGAAGACGGGCAGGATCCACTTGAGCCGCAGCGGGTGCCCGACGTACTCGTAGGCGCACACGCCGAAGAACGCGAACAGCGCCGGCATCCAGTCCGCGTCGAACCAGTACAAGGGGCTCTCCTGCCGGTGCCAGGTGTCGTCCATGCGCGTCGATTCCTCGACCGCGAGCCAGCGTTCGATGGTGCCGTTGAGGAGGTGCTGCAGGAACATCGCGGCGATGACGACGATGAGGGGCTTGTAGAGCGCCGCGAGCCGCTCAGTGCTCGCGGAAAGCGCGAGCGCCGCCCCCGCGGTGCCCATCGCGCACCAGAGCCCGCCTTCGAGGAAGGTCGCGAGGAAGCCGTAGAACATGGTGGGGAAGTGGCCGGACATCGTGAACGAAATGGGGTACATGTACGAGATCGAGCCGCCGAACCCCCATCCGAGGCCCGCGAACAGCGCGAGGTGGGGGATGCGCGCCTGCCAGTCCGCGCGGCGCGAGGTGACCGCAATGGCAATCGCCCCCAGCATGCCGGGTATCATGGCACCGGCCTCGTGGCCGAAGTTCCCGCGGATGCCCCAGCCGATCGACATCGACAAGGCGACGAGAAACATCGCGACGGGTTCGCGGAGCGGGTTGGACTCGGCATTGGACATGATGTGGGCCCTCGGCGGCGCATGATGCCAGCGGTGGACGGCGGTATCAATCGATAGGGAGTGTCGAACGATGAGATTCGGTCGGATGACGTGCGCGGCGGTGGCGGCGGGGCTGTGCTGTGGCGCGGCGTGGGCGGCGAACCCGGGGCAGACCTTCGGCCGGGAGCGGACGACGCTCGAGCGGATGGCGCCCGAGCGGCTCGAAGCGGCGCACGCGGACGTGCAGCGCATCCAGGCCGGGCGGACGGAGGTCTCCCGAAGCCTCGGGCTGACGGATCGCCGCGCGATCTTTCACGCCCACGCGGAGGACGCGGCGCACACCGGCGGCACGCTGCCCGAGATGCTCGCGGATGCCAAGCGGGCGGGTGTTTCAATCGTGTTCCTGAGCAATCATTACCGGCCTCCGTTCGATTTCATCGACGACAACTGGCGCGGGATGCACGACGGGGTCCTGTTCATCGGCGGATCCGAGACGAACGGGTTTCTCATCCACCCGGAACAGTCGGTACTCAACGTGATGGACAAGCCGAAGGAGGAGATTCTCGCAGCGGTGAACCAGGGGCAGGGGTTCGCGTTCCTGTCGCACATCGAGGAACGCTTCGAGCACCCGATGGACGGGTTGGCGGGGCTGGAGGTCTACAACCGGCACGCGGACGCCAAGGACGACATGAACATCTTCATGCCGATCATGGCCGCGCTGACCGACCCGGACCTGTACGCCGAGTTCCAGTCGCGCGTCGAGCGGTTCCCGGACGAAATGCTCGCGACGCAGCTCGACTACCCGGATTTGTATCTGCGCAAGTGGGACGAGGAATCGCAGAAGCGGCGGCTGGTCGGCGTGGCGGCGAACGACTGCCACCACAACCAGGTGTTCATCTCGAAGATGGTGGACGCGGACACCGTGCTCGTGGGGACGATTGTCGATCCCGACGACGGAATGCGCACGTTCACGTCGCAGCAGTTCCCCGGCATCAAGAAGTTGACCGAAGGCCGGCAGCCCGGCGACATCCTCGCGCGGCTCGATTTCGACCCGTACTACCGCTCGATGCGGAACGCGAGCACGCACATCCTCGTAAACGAGGTAGACGAGCCGACCGTGCGCGCAGCCGTGCTCGCGGGACGCATGTACGTGAGCCATGACTGGATGTGCGACCCGACCGGGTTCTACTTCGCGGCGCGAAACGTCGACGATGCGGCCGGCGCCGCGCCGCGCGCGGTGATGGGGGACGAGGTCAAGCTCGCGGGCGGGCTCCAGCTCGCGGCCGAGGTGCCGGCCGAGGCGCATGTTCGCCTCATCCGGAATGGCGCGATTGTGGCGGAGTTCGACGGCCGCGAACTCGCGTTCGATGTCAAGGAATCCGGGGTCTACCGGTTCGAGGCGTTCCTGCGCGTGGACGGCGAACTTCGAATCTGGATCTACAGCAACCCGATCTACGTACGCGACTGACGCTTTCGCCGTTTGGCGGAGGACGTGCGCGGTTTCGCGTGCGCGTGGTCCGCGACGTAGAACTCGACCTGATCGCCTTCGGGCCGGTACATGACGAGCCGTCCGCATTTCGGGCAGTCCATCGCGAACCCGGCAAACTTCGACGATTTGAGGATGGCCGCGCGCCGCTTCGCCGCTGTGTCCGCCTGGAGCGCCTTCATCTCGAGCTTCAGGAACTTGCGGTAGTCGCGGTTCGAGATCAGCGCGTAGCTGCTTCTGAATTCCTCGGTCGCCCTCCCGCCTACGGCGTGGACGAATTCATGGCCGCACATGCACTGCATGACAGGACTGCTCCGGAATTCCAGAACACAGCGTATCGCATTCGCAATGGCGGAGTGAATCGCGCCACGAAACGCCCAATTTGCGGCAATTCCAGTGCGGATTCTCGGGAGTTCCTCGGGAATATGCCGATTTGGCGCGGCGGGGAATGCATTGTCCGACCCGGCGGGTTCTTGATATAGTAACCACCGGTCACATTGGGCCGAAACCAACAAGGAGTCACCAGCCATGGGTCGTAAACTTATCGTGGGGATGGCATTGGCCGCGCTCGTGTGCGCGGGCGCATACGCGGAAGACACTACGCTCACCGGCGAGCCGGTGGACATGAACTGCTACGTCACCGGCAAGTCGGGCGAGGGCCACGCGGCCTGCGCGAAGAGCTGCGCGGAGAAGGGCAACCCGATCGGTCTCGCGGTCAAGGGCGCGGACGGCAAGGTGTCGCTCTACCTCGTGCTGGGCGGCGGCGGCAAAGCGGCGAAGGACCTGATGACGGAACACATGGGCAAACAGGTCACCGTAACGGGCGCCGTGACCGAGAAGGACGGCATGAAGATCGTCACGGTGGCGTCGGTCGCGGCGAAGTCGGCCGCGATCCCGTGGACCCGGGCGCTGACCGGCCGGGCCCGCAACCCGAACCCTACGTAACCCGTTTTAGTTTTCATTCGCGCGGCGTTCGTCTCCCGAAAGGGATTCGGACGCCGCGCGTCTCATTAGTTCGACCTGACTGGGATCCGCGCCCGCCGCGATCGCTCGGTCGAGCAGCGCGATCGCCTCTTCCTCGTGCCGCATCTCGATCTCGCATCGCGCGAGGTTAAGCAGCGCGGGGGCGAAGTCCGGATCGGTGTCGAGCCCGCGCCGGAACAAGTCCCCGGCCGCGGCGAAGAGGCCGTGCTCGGCGAACGCGAGCCCAAGATTGTTCAGGGCGGACGCGTCCTCGTGCACCAGCGACGCGGCAAACTGGAGCGACTCGATCCCGGCGGTCCTGTCCCCGGTGTCCAGTTCCAATCGCCCTCGCGCGGCGTAGTACTCGTGCGCGATCAGCTCGCTGGACCAGTCACCGCGCGTGCGGAGCGTCTCGCGCACGGGCCAGTGGTACGCGTGCCACGCCGGGCCCGTGGTGTAGACCTCATTCGCGCGCACGTAGCGGTACAGCAGGCCTTCGTTTACCCGCGCACGGCCGTTGCCCGCGCGGGGCGTCGCGGAATATACCGGCCGGTCGAGTTCGAGCGCGCGGATGAAGAGCCGGTCTTCCTCGGCATCGCGCGGGCGCGTGGACGGGGGAGTCTCGCCGGCGAGTTCGTAGAGTTCCGAAGACGGGTATCCATAACGGTTGGCGATGAGTACGTCCGGGCGGCGGCCTTCGACGAGTTGCAGGTAGAGCAGCGGAAACACCGTGTGGTCGCCGCCGCCGAAGTAGACCGCGTCCGGCGCTAACGTGTCGAGCAGATCCGCTGCGTAGTCGACCGCGACGGTGTCCCCGCGCCGGAAGTTGTGCGGGCCGTGCCAGGCGACGACACTGGTGATTGCGGCGATGGCCGCCAGCGGCGCGGTGAACCTCGGCCAGTTGACCTCGCGCTGCATCCAGGCGAACGTCGCGCCGACGAAAACTGCGCCGGCGAGGTAGGCCGGGATCCAGTACGGCGTGTTCACCCAGATCCAGTGGTATTCGAGCGGGAAATTCGGCAGGAGGATGCCGCCGAGCACGAACATCAGGAACACGGCGGAGAATAACGCGCCCACGGCGCGGTCCCTCCGCCACAGCGCTGCGATCCCCGGCAGCGCGAGCGCGCCGACCCACGGCGTGAACTCGAACGCCGCGATCCGGCCGAACTCCGCGGCCTGGCGGCCAAAGTGGTCTAGCGTTCGAGGCGCGGCGGTGAGCAGGTGCGCGTACTGCCCGCGCGAGACGACGTCCCAGAACCGCGCGAGGGTCTGCGGGTCGCCCCAGTCCATCGCGGGATTCATCGCGGAGCGAACCGGCAGGTAGAGGTAGATGAGCCAGCCCGGCAGCGTGCACAGCGCAGCGACGGCGTAGGGGCGGAACCGGCGCGGGCTGAGGTCGCACGCGAACACGAAGACGAACAGCGCGGGGAGCAACACGAGGTTCAGCGTGTAATGCGCGGCGGCGAGGCCCGCGGTGAACGCGGCCAGGAAAAACATCCAGCGGCGGCGCGACTCGTGCCACGCGACGGCGAGCCACAAGGTCAGCATCACGAGGAACGCGCCGAGCGTATAGACCTCCGCGATGATGCTCTGCTCCCAAAACTCGCGCGAGAAGGCGAACACGAGCGCCGCCGTGAACGCCGGGCCGCGCCGGTGGAACAGCGCGAGCAGGAATTCGGCGAACAGCCAGACGGTCAATGCGCCGAACAGCGCCGACACCGCCGCGGCGCGCCACGCGACCGTGCCGATGGGTAGGAGTTGCGTCGCGGCGTGCGAGATCAACGTCCAGAGCGGGTAGCCGGGAGGGTGGGGGATACCCAGCGTGTGCGCGGCGGCGATGAGTTCCCCGCTGTCCTCGCCCGTGACCGACGGCGGCAGGCACGCAAGGTACACGATCAGCGACACGGTCCCGGCCAGCGCGCAGACCGC
>CAYUZD010000232.1:0-5570 GCA_964449475.1 uncultured Nitrospirales bacterium | reverse complement strand
GGCGTACGAAGAAGTGATGCGAATGCAAGTGTGATCCGGCGGTTGTAGCCGCCGTTTCCAGATAGACCTGGGTCGGGTTTTCGTCAACCTGCCGAGCGGTCCGCGGTACCCGCGCCACGGGACCGGGGGCTCGGGTGCGTGGGGCCGTGTGCCTCGTGCGCGATCGCGCGGAGTTGACAATTGAACGGCATTACGGCCGCCTCGGGCCGGTTGCCGGAAGGACGACGTGTGGTTGAGTTTTTGCGCCAGCTCGCCTCGGGCATCGCGCAGACGTGGCGGCGTCTGTCGATCAGTGCCCGGGCGAACCTGATTCTCGCGGGCGTCTTCACGCTCATACTGATCGCAGTGCTGGTGTTCTTCGGCGCGCAGCCGCAGTACGGGCGGCTGTTCGACCGGCTCTCGCTCAACGAGTCGAACGAAATCACGGTCTACCTGACGGACAACGGCATCCCGTTCGTACTGCGCGACGGCGGCACGGCGATCGATGTGCCGGTGCGCGATATTTCGCGGGCGCGCGTGGGGCTGGCGGCGCTGAACCTGCCGACGAGCCAGGGCGTGGTCCCGGGGTTCGAGTTGTTCGACAATCGCGACCTGATGTCGAACCGGTTCCTGGACGACATCGATTTCATGCGCGCGCTCGAGGGGCGGTTGCAACGGCAACTGAACCAGTACGACTTCGTGCGCGGCTCGTCGGTATTCATCCGCGAGGCGCCGGACCAGTTGTTCTCGTCGGAACAGAGGCCGTCCGAGGCGACGGTGACGATCGACACGGGCGGCAAGCGGCCGTCGGACATGCAGGTGAAGGCGATCGTCAACACGGTGAGTAGCTTCGGCGGCGCGAACTTGTCGCCGCGAAACATCAGCGTGTCAATGTCCGACGGGACGATTCTGCACAGTCCTTCGACGGACGAATTCGCGAGTCTCGCGGGTGACAAGCTGGCGTATCAGATGGCGTACGAAGAGACGCGGCAGAAGAAGGTGATGGAACAGTTTCGGCGGATCGGCGTGAACGCCGTCGTTAACGTGAACGCGACGTTCGACTGGACGAGCGAAGAGAAGCGGCAACGCCAGGTCACGGAAGGCACCGAGATATCGACCATGTCCACCGAATCGACGACGGAGGACATCGAGCAGCCTGCGGAGGGGCCACCCGGGGCATTGGCGAATGTGCCGGGCGAGCTGGGCGGACCCGGGGCGACGGGGATCAAGACGAAAGAGACCGAAAACATCGCCAACATGGATCCTTCGGAGACGGTGACGACGACGACGAACCAGCCGGGCCGGCTCCAGAAGCTGACGGTGTCGGCGTTCATCGAAGGGAAATACAACCCGCCGGCGGAGGGTGAGGCCGGGGCGGAAGGCGCGGGCGAGCCGGTGTACGCCGGCCTGACGGCGCAAGAGATTCAGCGGTACACGGACATCATTCGCAACGCGGTGGGCGAGGGCATCGACCCGACCGAGGTCGTGGTGTACGACGCGCAGTTCCCGGTCGATCGGCTGGCGGGCGCGCCGCCGGTGACGGGTCCGGGCCTGTTCTCGCTCGAGGCGCAGTGGTTCCAGGTGACGTGGCGCGTGGCGCTGGTGCTGCTGGCGTTCCTCGTGATCCGTTCGCTGATGCGGCGCGCGCTGGTGCTGCCGGCGGCGGAAGAGGAAGAAGTGGTCGAGATACCCGAGGCGAGCCCGGCGGAACGGCGTCGGCAGGAGATCGCGGCAGAAGTCGAGCGGCTGTCGCAGCAGGAGCCTGAGACCGTGGCGGCGCTGCTGCGCACCTGGATGAGCCAGGAAGAGTAGGGGCGGCGTCCGGCGATGATGCGCGACAAGGGCCAGGCGCAAGAGCTCACGGGGAAACAGAAGGCGGCGGTGTTCCTCGCGTGCATGGGGTCCGAGCGCGCGGCGCGGATCATGTCAAGCATGAGCGAGGAAGAGGTCGAAGAGATGACGTTGAGTCTCTCGAGCCTCGAGGGAATCGAGCCCGACCGGCGCACGGCGGTGCTGGACGAGTTTTACGAGATGGCCGTCGCGAACAAGGTGATGACGCAGGGCGGGATCGATTACGCGCGGCAACTGCTGGAGAAGGCGTTCGGCCCGGGCCGGACGATAGAGATTCTCACGCGGTTGCAGAGCAACCTTCAGGACGTTCCGTTTCAATTTCTCAAGAAGGCCGACCCCGGCCAAATCGTGACGTTCATCCAGGACGAGCATCCGCAGACGATCTCGCTGATTCTGGCGCACCTGCCGTCGGCGACGTCGGCGATGGTGCTGTCGGCGCTGCCAATGGAGACGCAGTCCGAAGTCGTGATGCGTATCGCGACGATGGAACGGACGCCGCCGGAAGTGGTGCGCGAGGTGGAGCGCGTGCTCGAGCGGAAGATGGCGTCGGTGTTCACGCAGGGATTCACGTTCGCGGGGGGCGTGCGCGAGGTCGCGGAGATCCTGAACAGCATCGATCGCGCGACCGAGAAGAAGATCATGGCGAAATTGCAGGAAGCCGATCCGGAACTCGCGGAAGAGATCGGGCGGCTGATGTTTACGTTCGACGACATCGTTCACGTGGACGACGCGGGCATCCAGAAGGCGCTGCGCGAGATTGAATCGAAGGAACTGGCGCTGGCGCTCAAGGGGTCGAACGAGGGCGTGGCCGAGAAGATCTTCAAGAACATGTCAGAGCGCGCGCGGGAGATGATCAAGGAAGAGATCGAGTTCATGGGCCCGGTGCGGCTGCGGAACGTCGAGGAGGCGCAGCAGAAGGTGGTAGCGGTGGTGCGCAAGCTCGAGGAGGCGGGCGAACTCATCATCGAGGGCCGGGGTGGATCCACGGACAACGAGATTGTTGTATAATTAGTCCGTTGGCCGCGGGGTGGGGCTGCGCGGCCGGCGCGGGGGCGATTCGGCAACGTTCTGGGGGAAGAATGCCGAAAATCATCAAGACGAACGTCGCACATCGCGAATCTGTCGTTCCATTTCAGCGGGCCGCGCTCGAATCGGCGGTATTGCCCGAGACCAACGGGAACGGCCCGGTCGATCCGGTCGAGATCCTGGCCCGGGCCCGCGTGGACGCCGAAGAGCAGGCGCGCGCGGCGTACGAGGAAGGCTTAAAACTCGGCATCGCGGACGGGGAACAGCAGTTCCGAGTGTCGGTGGGCGAGACGGCGGCGGTGCTGCTGGATGCGGCGGGCCGGATCGAGGAAGCGCACCGGCAGTTCCTGCAGGAGATCGAGCCGCAGCTCGTGCGGCTGGCGGCGTCGATTGCGTCGAAGATCATCGACCGCGAGGCGCAGATCTCCGAGGACGTAATCAAGCGCACCGTGCGCGTGGCGCTCGAGAAGACCATCGGCGAAGAGCACGTGGTGCTGCGCGTGAATCCGAAAGACCTTGAACTGCTTCGCGCGTACCGTACCGAGTTGCTCCAGGAATTCGAGGGATTGAGCCGGATTGAACTCGTCGCGGACGAGACGATCGACGCGGGCGGGTGCATCGCGCAGACGGAGGCGCTGCGGATCGACGGCCGATTGAACTCGCAACTCGAAAAGATTCTCAACGAACTGCTCGGTTGATGCCGGTGCCCGGACTCGACTTCGAGCGACACTTCGGCAAACTCGACGCGTCTCAGCCGCTTACCGTTTACGGCAAGGTCCACGACATGGTGGGACTCACGATCGAAGCGTCGGGCCCTCCTTCGCGCATCGGGGACCTGTGTTACGTCCAGAGCGCGGAGACCGGCGAACGGATACCGGTGGAGGTGGTGGGCTTTCGCGGCAAGCGGACGTTGCTGATGCCGCTGGCGGACAGCCGCGGGATCGGGCCGGAGAGTTTGCTATTGCCGACGGGCGCTCCGCTGCAACTGCGCGCGGGGCCGGAACTGGTGGGGCGCGTGGTCGGCGGCCTAGGAAACCCGATCGACGGCGGCGCGCCGCTCAAGGGCGAGGCGCTGATCGACGTGATGGCCGCGCCGCCGCGGCCGCTGGAACGGACGCGCATCCGGCAACCGATCGCGACGGGGATCCGGTCGATCGACTCGTGCATCACGGCGGGCAAGGGCCAGCGGCTGGGCGTGATGGCGGGGAGCGGCGTCGGCAAGAGCAAGTTGATGGGCATGATCGCGCGGAACACGAACGCGGACATCAGCGTGATCGCGCTGATCGGCGAGCGCGGCCGCGAAGTGCGCGACTTCATCGAGTCCGACCTGGGCCAGGAAGGCCTCAAGCGGTCGGTGGTGGTCGCGGCGACGTCGGACGAGCCTGCGCTGGTGCGGATAAAAGGGGCGTACCTCGCGACGGCGATCGCGGAATATTTTCGTGACCAGGGCCTGGACGTCATGCTGATGATGGATTCCGTGACGCGATTCGCGATGGCGCAGCGGGAGGTGGGGCTGGCGGTGGGCGAACCGCCGACGACGAAGGGGTATCCGCCGTCGGTGTACTCGCTGTTGCCGCAACTGCTGGAACGCGCGGGCACGTCGGCGAAGGGCAGCGTGACCGGGATCTATACGGTGCTCGTCGAAGCGGACGACATGAACGATCCGATCGCGGACGCGACGCGGAGCATCCTCGACGGACACGTGGTGCTGTCGCGGGACCTGGCGTCGCGCGGGCACTATCCCGCGGTGGACGTGCTGGAGAGCATCAGCCGGGTGATGATCGACGTGACGAGCGAGGGACACCAATCCGCGGCACGCAAGATGCGTAGCGTGTTGTCGGTGTACCGCGACGCGCAGGACCTGATCAACATCGGCGCGTACGCGAAGGGGAGCAATCCCGAGATTGACGAGGCGATCCGGCTTGCTCCGGGGATCAACCGGTTCCTGCAGCAGCGACTGGACGAGCGCGCGGACTACGCGGAACTCGACGCGAAGATGAAGTTGGCGATCGCGTAGCGGAGACCACGAGGCCGGAAACCCGACGATGCCGACGTCATCCAAACGTTACACGGTGCTGCTGAGCGTCCGGAAGCGGCAGGAAGACATCAAGGGCCAGGCGCTGGCGACCGCGCGGCGCGAGCACGCGACGCTGCGGCGTCACCGGCGGGAACTCGAGGAACAACGGCGGGCGATTCTGGGACGCGCGACCGTCGCGCCGGGTGAAGCGTTCGAACCTGCGCGGCAACAGGCGCTGTACCAGTACGAGCGGCATCTGGGGAAACTGACGGACGCGAAGGACGCGGAAATCGCACTTCACGCACGCACGGTGCAGACGGCGCGCGCGGAACTTGAATCGGCCATGGCCCGGCGGCGCATCATGGAGAAGCTGATCGAGCGCGTGGACCGGGCGGAACGCGCGCGTGTTGCCCGGCGCGAACAGCGCACGCTCGACGAATCGTCGGTGATTCGCTACGTGCACCTGCGGCGCGGCGACGGGGCCGGCGAGGCGGAGGACCATGAAGATACTGGTGTGGATCATCGCGGCCGTCGTGGTATTTCTGGCGGTGATGCTGGTGCCGGCGGCGATTAAGGGCGAGCTGAGCGTCGAAACGATCAAGAAACTTGCGGGGATCGAGGGGCCGCCACCGCCGCCCGACCCGAATGCGAACCTGGGCCCGCTCGCGCAGAAGCTGAAGGAACAGCAAGAGACGCT
>CAYUZD010000231.1:143-5572 GCA_964449475.1 uncultured Nitrospirales bacterium | reverse complement strand
TCCGACCACCACGTCTACATGGACTACGACCGCGAACAGGTCTACACCGAAATCACCACCTGGCTCTCACAACACTCCAATTAGTCGCGAGGGCGACCGCGTCCGCGAGCCACGCGCATTGGGAGGGCGAGCGTACTCGCGAGCCGCGCGCCATGCCGGTGAACGCCCTGCGCCGAAGTGTGGAAGCGGCGTCTCGTCGATTCAGAGTCCCGATCGCATACAGCTCATCCTGAAGCCGAAGGCTTCACAGACGGTAGCCGGGGGTCGAAGCGAAGCGAAGACCCCCGGTTCGAGGCGCCCCGTTCACGCACCCCGGAGGGGTGCCAGAAGCGCCCGAAGGCGAAAGCGCCGTCCCGCCGATTCGCCCCGTCCAACCGCCCCACCCCTCGCCCAGCATCCCCATAAAAGCAAGTGGGGCAGGCGTCCCCGCCTGCCCGAATCGTTCAAGCGCTATCTACCAAAATATCAAGACCAACCATTCTCCCCGCGATGTCATCTATCAGTCATCTGAATGCGTCAGCATTCTTCGACAACTCCTGTTCGCTCTGCGCCGATCGCCATTCGTGCTCGTTCGTGTCAATTCGCGGCTAGTCCCTTCGCCACCCGCTCCACCTCACCCATCACCCGCACCAAGTTCCCGCCCATCACCTTCTTCACCGTCCGCTCGCTGTGCCCCCGCCGCAACAACTCCTCCGTAATCCACGGCACGACGCTGACGTCGCCCAATCCCTCCGGCATCTCCGGCACGCCGTCCCAGTCCGCCCCGAGCCCCACATGGTCACTTCCTGCGACCTCGATCGCGTGCTCGATGTGATCTATCACCCACCGTGCCGGCGACGGCCCCGCGTCCGCCAGCACCTTCATAAACAATTCCCGTCGCGCCGCCGACAGCGTTTCCGGCTTGTCGGCGTACTTCGCCGTCAGTTCGTCCAGTTGCGGCCGCAGTTTCGCGAACAAGTCCACCCGCTTCGGATCGACGTACCCCGGATAAAAATTGATCTGCACCACCCCGCCGTTCTTCGCCAGCGCGCGCAGCATCTCATCCGTCATGTTCCGCGGATGATCCGCAATCGCGCGGCACGACGAATGACTCGCGATGATCGGTGCCGTGCTCGTCCCGATCGCGTCCCAAAACGTCGAGTCCGCCACGTGAGACACGTCCACCATCATCCCCAGCCGGTTCATCTCGTGCACGATCTCGCGGCCGAACTCGGTCAACCCGCCGTGCTCTTCCTGCACCGTCTCGCCCGTGCCCGCGGCGTCTGCCCAGTTCGTGTTGAAGGAGTGCGTCAGCGTCATGTACCGCACGCCGAGTTCGTAAAACATCCGCAGCGCCGCGAGTTCATCCTCGATGATGTGCCCGCCCTCGATCCCCATCAGGCACGCAATCTTCCCCTGCCGCGCCGCGCGCCGAATGTCCCGCGCGGTCGTCGCCAGCATCAAGTCGTCCGGATACCGCCGCACCATCTCGTGCACCGAATCGATCCGGCGTACCGCGCGCTTGATCGCCGCGCCGTCACCCGGCGTGCGCCCCATGTAAATCGCCCAAAACACCGCGTCGTACCCGCCCTCGCGCAGCCGCGGAATATCGACATGACCCGTCGCCTGACGCGCGCCGAAGTCCCACTCCGGATTCTCAAAGAACGGCGTCGTGTCCGCGTGCGTGTCCAGCACAATCGCTGACGCATGCACCTTCGCCGCTCGCGCGCCAAACTCTTCAGCCATCACGCTACCTCCCCACCCCGCCGCGATCAGAACAACCACGCGCAACAGCCCACGAGTGCTCTTAGTCCTCTTCTTCATCTTCATCCTCTTCGCCATCATGAAAACGATCGCATTCCTACCCACGCTCGTACTCGAGATCAAGCTCATACGCGCCCACCCACTCACGCTCCCTCCAACCTCTTCCCTTCCCGCTCCCGACGCTTCACGTCTTCCCAGATCCGCACTGCGTCTTCCGGCGTCTCGGCCTTCACGTCCCCGAAAACATGTTCATGACGCCGGATCATCTTCTCGTGCGCCGCGCGCAGCGCTTGCAATACGTTCATCCGCCCTTCCGACTCCGCCGCGGCCGCCACCGCCAGCAGCGTGAACAGCGTGTCGCCGAATTCCTCCTGCGCGTGCGCGGCGTCGCCCGACGCCACCGCGGCGACCAATTCCTCCGCCTCGCCCTTCATGTACCCCGCGAAGTCCGCCGACGTCTGCACCCGGTCCCACGGACACCCCTCCGGCCCGCGCAAATATCGTGCAAGATCCAGCAGCGCCTCAAACCAGTCCCGCTCGGACTCCGGGACCCGCTTCCAATGCGGAAAATCAGGCGATTCCACGGCCCGCTAAAGCCCCCGCGCCCGCCCGCCGATAACCCCCTCCGGCAAGGATGCCAGGGAAAAAGGGGGACTCGACATGGACGTACAATGCTGCAAATGCATGAAGACTCGCGACGAACACGGCTGGCGCTGGTCGGACGAATTCACGAATCGGCCCGTATCCTATTCGTACTGCCCCGAATGCCTCGAGGAGTTCCGCAGCGAATCCGGCTTCACCCCGCGCCGCCGCACCCACACCACAACCCCGGCGCTCATCACCGCGTTCGCCTAATGCTGTCAGACAAGCTCGACCAACACAAACTACCGATCGTGTCATCCTGAGCAAAGCGAAGGATCTCGCCAACCAGCGACTCCAGGCTCGCGAAGTAGTTGGTTCTTCCTATCAAGAAGGTGGCAGGGGTAAGCGAAGTTCAGCTTACCCCTGTTGATGATCGCCTCAAAGCCCAATCAACGACACCGTAATCTTCCCGCCAAAACACAACGCGACGTCCGCGTCCGGGTCCGTCGGCCGCAACTGGTAGTCGCCCTCGTAGTGAAAGTGCTCCCCCTCGACACGGTACCGCAACGGCAGCGGCTGCTTGCACGGATCGCAAAACACCACCTCCGCGCCCGGCTCGCCCGGCGCGATGTGCGGCAGGTTTACATTCCAGAATCCGCGCACCGGCCGCTCGCGCTTCAGCAGATCGTCCAGCACGCCCCGCGTCATCCCCGCCGCGCGCTCCCAGTCGATCGCGAGGTTCCGTTTCCGGTAATGCGATACCGCGATTCCCAACTTGCCGTGGAACGCCGCCTCCCGCGCCGCCGCCACCGTCCCCGAGTAATATATGTCCGCGCCAAGATTGCCGCCCGGATTGATCCCCGCAATCACGACGTCCGCGTCCGAAACAATCCGATCCAATCCCACCCGCACGCAGTCCGCGGGCATCCCCTCAATCGCATACACGCGCTCGTCCCGCCGCTCCACCCGCACCGGACCCTGCCACGTCGTCACCGCATGGCTGCACCCCGACAAATGCTTCACCGGCGCCACCACCACCGCCTCCGGCGACACAATCCCGCGCAACGCCTCCAACCCCGGCGCCCCCACCCCGTCATCATTCGTCAGCAGAATCTTCATCGCGTGATATGCCTGCTCGCCTTATTTGGGGGCAACAGTGGAAGCGGCATCTCGCCGCTTCGCCTCACACCCAAATCCACCGTCCGCGAGACCGTCCATCCACAAACAAGTGGGGCAGGCGTCCCAGCCTGCCCATCACTCTATCCAAAATCTGTCGCGCCGCCATCATCACGCGTGCCACGGCGGCGAGCTATGCTCAGCCGCGCCGCCATCATCACGGGTGCCACGGCTAAGCGGGGTGTGCTTAGCCGTGCCGCTTACTTGATGATCCCGGCCTTCCGCAACGCATCAATCACCTGCTTCGCGCACGCCTTCAAATCCGACTTCCCGGTGTTCACGACCAGCTCCGGCTTGTCCGGCGCCTCGTACGGGGCATCAATCCCCGTGAACCCCTTGATCTCGCCCGCGCGCGCCTTCTTGTACAGGCCTTTGGGATCGCGCTGCTCACACACCGCGAGGTCCGCCTCGACGTACACCTCGAAGAACCGCCCCTCCGGCATGATCTTCCGCGCGATGTCCCGGTCTTCCTTGTACGGCGAGATGAACGCCGTCATCGTGATCACGCCCGCCTCGAAGAACAGCTTCGCCACCTCGCCGATCCGGCGAATGTTCTCTTTGCGGTCCTCCGGGCTGAACCCGAGGTTCTTGTTCAACCCGAACCGGATATTGTCGCCGTCCAATACAATCGTCGAGCACCCCATCTCGAACAACTGGTTCTCCACCTCGTGCGCCAGCGTGCTCTTGCCCGACCCCGACAACCCCGTGAACCAGATGCACGCCGCCTGATGCCCGTGCAGCCGCTCACGGTTCTCCCGCGTAATGTCGCCCTGGTGCCACGTAATGTTCGTGCTCTTCACATCGGTACTCATTGTATCGCCTCTCCCATCCGGCACGCCGCACCTTCGCGCTCGTGCTCGTCATCGTAATCGTTATCGTAATCGGCAGCCTACTTCGCTCCCTGCGCCCACTTGATCAACACCCGCGCGACTTCGCTCCGGCTGAATTCCACCGGCGGCTCCTGTCCCGCGTTCAACATCTCGCGCACCTTCGTCCCGCTCAGGTTCACGTGGTTCTCCTTGTCGTGCGGGCACGTCTTGATCGACGCCATGTTCCCGCACGCCTTGCAGAAGAACGAGTTCTCGAAGAAAATCGGCTGGATCTTCAGCGACCCCTTCTCCAGTTCGTCGAAGATGTAATGCGCGTCGTACGTCCCATAGTAGCTCCCCACGCCCGCGTGGTCGCGCCCCACGATGAAATGCGTCACGCCGTAGTTCTGCCGGTAGATCGCGTGCATCACCGCCTCGCGCGGCCCCGCGTAGTGCATGTTCACCGGCATGATGCTCAGCATCGTCCGGTCCTTCGCGTAATAATTCCCCATCAGCGCCGCGTAACACTGCATACGCACGTCGCCGGGAATGTCGTCGCCCTTCGTCGTACCCATCAGCGGATGGATCAGCAACCCGTCGCACATCTCCAGCGCGCACTTCGTCAGGTACTCGTGCGCGCGATGGATCGGGTTGCGCGTCTGGAACGCCACGATCCGCTTCCAGCCCTTCTCCTTGAACTTCTGCCGCGTCGCTGCCGGCGCCAGGTTGTACTCCTGGTGATCGACCTTGCGCTCCTTCAGCGCCTCGATGTCGCCCGCCAGGTACACCGGCCCGCTCTCGTACACGCGCTTCACGCCCGGGTGCGCCTCGTCCGTCGTCCGGTAGACCTTCTCCGCGAGTTCCTTCTTGTCGATCCCAAACTTCTCCGACAGGTGAAGGATCGCCGCGACCTCGCCCGTGTCGTCCACCAGTGCCACCTGCTGCCCCACCGCCAGCCCGTCTGCCTCCGCCTGGCTCACCGGCAACAGGATCGGAATCGTCCACGCCACCCCCGGCCGAAGCTGCATCTTGTCCAGCACACGCCGCGTCTGTTCCTCGTTCATGAACCCGCGCAACGGGCTCAGCACGCCCCGCGCAATCGCGTCCACGTCGAACGCC
>CAYUZD010000231.1:0-133 GCA_964449475.1 uncultured Nitrospirales bacterium | reverse complement strand
GCGCCACCTGCTGCCCCACCGCCAGCCCGTCCGCCTCCGCCTGGCTTACCGGCAACAGGATCGGAATCGTCCACGCCACGCCCGGCCGAAGCTGCATCTTGTCCAGCACACGCCGCGTCTGTTCCTCGTTCAT
>CAYUZD010000230.1:3527-5582 GCA_964449475.1 uncultured Nitrospirales bacterium | reverse complement strand
TCACCGGGGCGATGAACGAAGCGCGATCGAACCATTCGACCACGCTGCTTCAGGACGGCCGCGTCTTCGTCGCCGGCGGAATCGACTGGGCGACGGACATTGTTCACTCGTCCGCGGAGATCTACGACCCGGCATCCGAAACCTGGTCATTTAGCGATCCGATGTCCAGCCCCCGTACCAACCATTGCGCCGTGCTTCTCGACAACGGCACCGTGCTGGTCCTGGGCGGCGCGCGCGAGCCGGACTTCTCGGGCGAACTTTCCACGGCAGAAATCTTTCACCCCGAAACCGGCTCGTTTCGGCCCACCGCATCGATGCACGAAGCCCGGCGCGCATTCCGGGCGATCACACTGCGCGACGGGCGTGTGATCGTCGTCGGGGGCGCGCGAGGCCCCAGCGGCGGGAGCGCGAATCAACTGCAAGGCGTCGAGGTGTTCGATTCGGTGACTGAATCCTGGTCCCAGGCGACGCCGCTCCTCGAAGGACGATGGGGGTCCACGGCCACGCTACTGAGAGACGGAAAAGTGCTCGTTACCGGCGGCATGTACGGTCGCGTGGGACGCGAAAACTCGGCCGAGATATACGATCCCGCTACTCGCATATGGACCATTGCAGGATCTCTCAAGCAAGCCAGGAACGGCCATCGCGACATTACGCTCGACGACGGCCGTGTCCTCATCGTCGGCGGGTTCTCAGGCCGCGATTACCTCGCATCGTGCGAGATGTACAGGGAGTGACGGCGAGATCGCAGGAACTGCACACGCGACTCGATGAGAAACGCGGCCGATGCTCGCAGGCCGCGCCGCGCTAGTTGATCGTGGCCAGCCCCGCGCCGGTCCACGCCATCATGCCGCCGAGGGTGTTGGCGACGCGTTCGTACCCAGCGCGTTTGAGGAACGACGCGGCGATGCTGCCGCGGTAGCCGCTGCCGCAGATGACCGCGACTTCGCGGTCCTTCGGCACTTCGGCCATGCGCTCCTGCAATAGCCCGCCGTGGATGTGGTGCGCGCCCTTGATGTGGCCGGCGTTCCACTCGCCCTCGGACCGCACGTCGAGCAGGAACGGCCGGTCGCGTTCCGGCGCGTTGAGCCGCCCGGCGAGCGCGTGGACGGTGAGCGATTCGAGCTGCGCGACTTCGTAGCCACGCTCCTCCCACGCCGGAACACCGCCTTCGAGGTAGCCCTTGACGTCGTCGAAGCCGACGCGCAGGAGATGCGTGACTGTTTCGTCGACGACGGACGGATCGTCGGCGATGAGCAGCGTCGGGTGATCGTACGGCAGGACCCAGCCGGCCCAGGTGGGCAGATTCTGGCCGAAGGGGATGTTGATGGAGCCCGGGATGTGGGCGGCCGCGAACGATTCCTTCGGCCGTACGTCGACCACGAGACAGTGGCCGCAGATCTGCGCGTGGACTTCCTCCGCACTGAACCGCCGCTGGCCCGGCCGATCGAGTCCGACGAGCTTCGGGCCCTCGGAGTTCACCTTCTTCATGCGCCGGAAATACGGCGGCGAGATCGGCATGCCCTTCATCAACGTGTCGATCCAGTCCTGCTCGCCCGCGGGTTGCAGCGACGGGTTGAACCGGCGCTCGAAGCCGATCGTGGAGGAGGTGCGCGACCCGATGGCCTTGCCGCAGAGCGAACCCGCGCCGTGCCCGGGGAAGATTTCGGTGAAGTCGTTGAACCTGGGCAGCACGTTGAAGACGCTGCCGTACAACTGCTTCGCGAGCTGCTTTTTCGCCTCTTCGCCGAGGAGATCCGGCCGGCCGACGTCGCCGACGAACAGAAAGTCGCCGGTGAACACCAGCCACGGCTCGTCCGCGCTGCGCGACTCGTCGAACAACACCCAGACGACGTGTTCCGGCGTGTGGCCGGGGGTGTGGACGGCGCGCAGGCGCAGCTTGCCCATGCGGACCTCGTGGCCGTCGGTGACCGGGTGGTCGGCATACGGCGGCGTCCAGGCGGCGCCGCCCATGCTGGACGAGTGGATCTGCGGCTTTCCGAGCAGGCGATCCTTCAGTTCGCGCGCGCCGCTGACGAAGTCCGCGTGGACGTG
>CAYUZD010000230.1:0-3427 GCA_964449475.1 uncultured Nitrospirales bacterium | reverse complement strand
CCGCCGAGTTCGAGGCCCGCGATGCCGCCCGCGACGAACAGCGCGAGCGTGAGCGGATGCAGGTTGGGGTGCTGCGCAAGGTGCGCGACGAAACCCGAAACACTGACCAATACGATAACGAGGAGCGAGGTGGCGATGGCGCGATGGATGCCCATGCCCGTGGCGTAGATGAGGGCGGGCACGATGAGGAACCCGCCGCCGACGCCGAAGAGTCCGGACAGCAACCCGGTGAGTATGCCGGCGACGACGAGTCCGAGTGCGCAGCGCGAGGTGAGCCGGAGCCGGCCGCCCGGTTCAAAGCGGCACGCGATGCCCGATGGCGGTTCTTGCGCATCGGAATCGGACGGCACTTCCTTGCCGACGCCCGGCCGTCCGGCGGTGCGCCACATGAGCACGGCGATGAACGCCATCAACAGCGCGAACGCGATGAGCAGCGCCGCATCGGGAAGCTGGGCGGCGAGCCAGGACCCGACCGGGGCCGCGGCGACGCCGCCCGTGGCCATCAGAAAGCCCCCACGCGGGACCAACAGCCCAGTCTTCACCCGGCGGATCACGCCGATGAGGGCAACGGCGGCGACAGAGAGTAGAGACACTGCGACGGCGTCGCTGGGCGCGAAGCTGAGGCCGAAGACGAGCAGCGGGACCGCGAACAACGATCCGCCGCCGCCCGTGAGCCCGAGCGACACGCCGACGAGGGCGCCGAAGAGCAGTGCCAGGAGGTTCATGTGGCGTCGGCGACCTTATTCCATGGCATGCGAGCGAGCATCATGCCCATGGCGCAGGTGTCGGTGACGCCGGCGAACGCAAGGCCCGAACCGATGAAGGCCGGGACGACCCAGAACCAGGGATGGACGAACGCGGCGAGCAACGAACACACGGCGACGATCGTGCCTGCGACGATGCGGACCTGGCGCTCCAGCGAGATCGCCTTCTTGCCGCGGGAGACCGGCAGACCCGCCTCGTTCCAGGCCTCGGTGCCGCCCTCGACGACGAAGAGGTTCATGCCGCCGGCCTGTGCCAGTTTGTCGCAGGCCATCCCGGCGCGATTGCCGGTGCGGCACATCAAGTACACCGGTGCGTCGCTGTGTCCGCCGCGGACGGCGTCGAGCGTGTCGGCGCCGATCGTGTCGAGCGGGATGTTCACCGCACCCTCGGCGTGCATCGCGCGAAACTCGACAGGCGTGCGCACGTCGACGAGAATGGCACCATTGCCTTTTTCGATCGCGTGGCGCGCGTCCCACGCGTCTACCGATTGATGCTTGCTCATGTGTTGGCTCCTCCTATGATTTCCGGTGATTCACATTGTTCAACCGAACCGCGATTCGATGCAGTCCATGATGCCGCTGAGCCCATGCTCGGCGACGGTGTAGTACATGCTCCGCCCGCGGCGCTCCGCGCGCAACAGGCCGCGGTCCTTCATCTTGCCGAGATGCTCGGAGGCCATGTGACTCGGGATTTCACAGGCGTCCGCGAGTTCGCCGACGGTGTACTCGCCGCGGAGCAGCATCTGCACCATCCGCAGACGGTGCGGGTGCGCGAGGGTCCGCAGGCACTCGGCGGCGCCGGCAAGCGCGTCTAGGCTGGTCAGTTTTGCTTGCTTCTTGCGCACGACAGCGGGCATTTCAGCCACCTCCAACAAGAGTATATATCGTTACCTTACGATATGTAAATACAAACAACAGACCTCCCCGGCGGTATTCCGGGGAGGCCCGTAGCTAGCCGGTCGCTAACGGATTAGGCGGGCTGCGGCTCCATGTAGGGCATCACGGGCACGAGGCCCAGCGTGCGGCTGTAGACCGTGAGCGCGCCGCGGTGGTGCGACGTGTGCTCGACGATGCTCGCGACGATGCGGAACCGGGACATGCCGACGAACAACGGCCCGGCGGTTATCGGGGCTTCGAGATACGCGTCGGAATTCGACTCGATGAACTTGGTGAGGCGCGCGAAGGCCTTGTCGAGCATTTTGCGGGCCGCCGCGAGCGACGTGACGGCCTTGGCCTGCCGGTCGTGGTCCTCGAAGTCCATGTTGAAGCCTTCGGGCTTCGTCGCGCCGTCGATGAACCAGTCGATCGTCAATGCGACGTGAGCGATCTGCGCCGCGGCGGAATACATGCCGGGCGCGGGCACGTGTTTGGAGTGCTCCTCCTTCAGCACTCGCGTGCTGCGGTCGAAGTGCTCCTTGGTGAACTTGATTTCGTCGAGTAGCAGTTGGCGTTCCATAGTGTGTCTCCCGTTGTTGGTGCCCGTCTTGAAGCTTGACTCGTATCGTAACTCCGCACTCCTGACAGCCTGTGTCAGCAGTGTTTCGGCCCGTCTACATGCGCTCGACAACGCGAAGGAAGGCTTCGAGCGACACATCCTTCGACGTGCGGTACGGCTGCTTCAGCATTTTCACGAAGTACATCCGGTCGATCCGGAAACTGCGGAAGTCCTTGCGCATCTCGCACCAGGCGCCGAGCGACCACGTCTGGCCCCAGTACATCAGCCCGAGCGGCCAGACGGTACGCTCCGTGCGCTCGCCGTCCGCGCGGACGTAGCCAAACTTGAGCTTGCGCTGGTCGCCGATGGCACGCCGCGCGAGGCCCAGCGTCGCGCGGACGTCGTGGCTCACGTGGAATCCGGGCACCATCAGAGTCGGGTCATCGAGATCGCGCTGCAGGCCCTCGGGCGCGACCGCGCGGACCTTCTCGAGCACGCGCACGGCGGATTCTTCGAGGGCGGGATCGCCCCACGCACGGACCATGCGCGCGCCGAGCGTCAGCGAACGCGCCTCGTCTGGCGTGAACACGAGCGGCGGCAACTCCATCCCGCGGCGCAGCACGTACCCCACGCCCGCTTCGCCCTCGATGGGCACGCCGGCAAGCACGAGCGACTGCACGTCGCGGTAGATGGTGCGTTCGGAGACGCGCAGTTCGCGCGCTAGGTCGAGGGCGCGCACGACGCGGCCGCGCTTGAGCAGCAGCGCAAGCCGAAACATTCGCTCGGCCTTGTTCATCGCGGGATTCCGGTCATCCGGCGATCCAAGCACGGATCGGGAAATAGTTCAAGGTGCGGGGCTGTGTTAGAGTTACGCTTCGTTTCGCGGCAGTTGGGGCCTTGCGTGAGCGACGACACCAAGAAAAAGAAGAAGATCAACTATTCCGAAGCGTGGATAGAAGCGCGGGACATCGTCTGGCGTAACCGGAACCGGTTGTTTCTCGGCGTAGGACTCATGCTGGTCAGCCGCGCCGCGGGTTTCGTATTGCCGCTGTCGATGAAGCCGATCGTGGACGGCGTGTTCCTGGAAGGCGACATGACGATCCTGCCGTGGGTCGTGACGGCGGTCGCGATTGCGACGGTCGTGCAGGCAATAACGTCGTTCTCGCTGTCGCAGGTGCTGGGCGTGGCGGCGCAGCGGGCGATCATGGAATTGCGCAAGGAAGTGCAG
>CAYUZD010000229.1:0-5624 GCA_964449475.1 uncultured Nitrospirales bacterium | reverse complement strand
TGGCGCGGTGCGCCCTCCTTCCGCAGACAGAGAGCGTTGAAACTACCCGGAAAACGCGGCGTAAATCAATGCGGGTTTCGCGCGCGCGATTGACAATCCGTTACGATGTGCGCGATGCACCAGGTGCGCGATCCCCATTTGCTCGGCGCGGAAGACGTCCTGCGCCGGCTCGAATCCGGCGAGGACCGCGGACTCTCTCCCTCCGAGGCGGCGCGGCGACTCGCGATTCACGGCCCGAATGCGTTGCGGCGCACCCAACGCGTACGCGTCGCGACGGTGTTCCTGCGGCAGTTTCGCGGGGCCGTGGTAGCGCTGCTCGCGGCCGCGGCGATCGTGGCCATCGCGTTCGGCGACGCGCCGGAGGCCGTCGCCATCGGCGCCGTCATCCTGATCAACGCGCTCATCGGGTTCTTCACCGAACTGAGCGCCGTGCGGTCGATGGAGGCGCTGCACCGGCTCGGCCGGGTGACGGCCCGCGTGCGGCGGGGCGGCGAACTCGTCCAGATCGACGCGGCGGACCTGGTGCCCGGCGATCTCGTCGAATTGGAGGGCGGCGACATCGTCGCGGCGGACCTGCGCCTTGTTGAGGCGTCCCGGCTAAGCGCCGACGAATCGGCGCTGACGGGCGAGTCCGCGCCGGTCGCGAAGGACACGGCGGCGATGACGGGCCAGCCGCTGCTCGCCGAGCGCCGCAACATGGCGTACAAGGGCACGTCCATCACGCGCGGCAGCGGCGCGGGGGTCGTCGTGGGCACCGGACTCGACACGGAACTCGGGGCGATCACGAAGCTCGTCACCGAGGCGAAGGACGAGCAGACGCCACTCGAGAAGAAGCTGGATGCGCTGGGGAAGAATCTCGTCTGGGTGATTCTGATCATCGCGGGCACCGTGGCGCTGCTCGGCATCGCGCGCGGACGCGATCTCGTCGTCATGGTCGAAACGGGCATTGCGCTCGCCGTCGCGTCCATCCCCGAAGGACTGCCCATCGTCGCGACGATCGCGCTGTCGCGCGGGTTATTGCGCATGGCGCGCCGCAAGGCGCTGGTGCGTCAGTTGTCCTCGGTCGAGACGCTCGGCAGCGCAAGCGTCATCTTCACGGACAAGACCGGGACGCTCACCGAGAACCGCATGACCGTCACGGTCATCGAGACCGCGGCGGGACGCGCCGAACGGCGGCCGGACGCCGCGTGGCGCATCGGCGAGGGTTTGCGCGGCGTCGTGGACGAAACGATCCGCGCGGGGGTGTTGTGCAATAACGCGTCGCTGCTCGAACACGTCGGCCACGAAGCCAAGACGGTCGGCGACCCGCTCGAGGGCGCGCTGCTGGTCGCGGCGGCGGAACTCGGCCTCAACCCGGCAGAATGCCGGAACCGGCATGAGGAATTGCGCGAAGAACCGTTCGAGAGCGAGACCAAGCGCATGGCGACGTTCCATTCCTCGCGCGAATCCGGCGCGGACGCGTGCCTGGTCTCCGTAAAGGGCGCGCCGGAGGCGGTACTGCCGCAGTGCGACTCGGTGATGACGGAACGCGGCCCGGTTGCGCTGGACGACGCGGGCCGCGCGCATTGGCTCGAACGGAACGCCGCGATCGCGGCCGACGGCATGCGGCTGATCGCGCTCGCGACCAAGCGCGCGCCCAACCACGACGTCCATCCGTACGAGTCCCTGACATTTCTCGCGCTCGTGGGCATGGTCGATCCGCCGCGGGAGGACGTCCGCGCGAGCATCGACTCCTGCCAGGACGCGGGGATCCGCGTCATCATGGTCACCGGCGACCAGGCGCCGACCGCGCGTTACGTCGCGCGCGCGGTGGGCATCGTCGAGGAGGCGGACGCCGCCGTCGTGCGCGGGAGCGACTTGCGGCCGGTGGCGGAACTCTCCGGGCAGGAGGCCGCCGACCTGCGCGCGGTAAACATCTTCGCGCGGGTCAGCCCGCAACAGAAACTCGATCTCATCGCGCTGCACCAGAACACCGGCGAGATCGTCGCCATGACGGGCGACGGCATCAACGACGCGCCCGCGCTGAAGAAGGCCGACATCGGCGTCGCAATGGGCGTGCGCGGGACGCAGGTCGCGCGCGAAGTGGCGGACGTCGTGCTCAAGGACGACGCGTTCCACACGATCGTCGTCGCGATCGAGCAGGGCCGAATCATCTTCGGCAACATCCGGAAGTTCGTCATCTACCTGTTGTCGTGCAACATCGCGGAGATCATGGTGATCTTCCTCGCGACGCTGTTCGATACGCCGCTGCCCATCCTGCCGTTGCAGATCCTGTTCCTGAACCTCGTGACGGACGTGTTCCCGGCGCTCGCGCTCGGCGTGGGAGAGGGGGACCCCGGCGTGATGAAGCGCCCGCCCCGGCCGGCGGCGGAGCCGCTGCTGCCGCGCCGGCACTGGTACACGATCGTGGCGTCCGGCGCGTACATCTCGGCCGCGACGCTCGCGGTGGTGTACCTGTCGCACACCGTGATGCAGGTCGAGCCGGCGGTCGCGGTCACCATGTCGTTCATGACGCTCGCGGGCGCGCAACTCGTGCACGTGTTCAACATGCGCGACGCGCGGGCCGGACTCGCGCGCAACGACGTGACCCGCAACCGATACGTCTGGGCCGCGATCGCGCTCTGCGCGGGCCTGCTGGTGATGGCCGTATATGTGCCGCTGCTGCAGGGCGTGCTCGATACGAGTCCGCTCACCGCGCAGCAATGGCTCATCGTCGTTGGATTTAGCCTGACGCCCGTCCCGCTGGACATGATCGTGAGGAATGTACGCCGAGCTGCTATGGCCCGGCGTCAGGCTTCCAGCACAATGTAAAGCGTACCGATGGAGATGTTGCTCTCGAAAACCGCGCTGTTCCGTCGAGCGATTCGCGCCCGCCGATATATTCCCCTGCAAAACTTGAAGCCCGCGTGCGGTTGATCGGATTCTATCCGAGACAAGACGCTGTGACTCGATCCGGACGTATGAGAGGATCCCCGCGATGAACCCTCACGATTCAAAGATGACGCGCCGCACGTTCCTGGCAGGCGCGGCGACCACGGCCTTGGTGGCCGGGTGCGGCGGCCAGGCGGAGCCCGCCGACACCGGGACCGGCGCCGCGGCAAGCAGCGGCCCCGCGACCTCGACACCGCGCCCACGGCCGAAGGGGCGTGTCGTCATCCTCGGATTCGACGGGGTCGAGCCGGAAATCCTGCGGGAGATGATGGACCGGGGCGAGGCACCGAACTACGCGAAGCTCGCGCAATCGGGGACATTCAAGAAGCTCGGTTCGACGATTCCGCCGCAGTCGCCCGTCGCGTGGACGTCGTTCGTCACGTGCAAAAACCCCGGTCAACACAACATCTACGACTTCATCCGCCGGGACAAGAACGCGGCACGCGGCCCGATACCGAAAGTCGGTACGGGCGAACTGAAGCACGTCGAACTGGCCGAGGACGGCTCGCTGAAGACGCGCGCCACCGGGATCGCGTATCGCAAGGGCGATTCGTTCTGGTACGTGGCGGATCAGCAGGGCCTGAAATGCAAAATCCTCAAGGTGCCGTTCGCGTATCCAGCCGACCCGATGAAGAACGGCATCCAATTGTGCGGGCTGGGTGTGCCGGACTTGCGTGGAACGACCAGCATCTCTTTCGAGATTTCCGAGTCATTTACGCCGCAACAGCACAACTCCGGCATGGCCGGCGGCATGCGGCTCCGGCCGGAGTTCGATGGCGCCGGTGTCGCGAAGTTATCCGTGCCGGGGCCGCGCGACTCGCGCAAGAAGTACGGGACGCCGGGCGACTTCACGGCGGCGGAATTGACGCTCAAAGTCGATCGCGGCATGGGCGTGGGGTCGGCGGAAGTCGACGGCAAGAAGGTCGAGTTCACGACCGGCGCATGGTCGGAGTGGCTGCCGATCCCGTTCAAGATGTCGGACCAGTACGCGACGTCGGGGTTGACACGCTTCTATCCGATCGAGATCGGCGAGAAGGTCCGGCTGTACATGTCGTGCATCATGATTCATGCGGGCGACCCCTATGCCGCGATCACGAACCCCGAACCGTACGCGCAGGAACTTCACGAACGGTACGGCCTGTTCCGGACGATCGGATGGGAGTACGACACGCACGCGCTGCGTCAGGACCGACTCGACGAGGACGCGTTTTTCGCCGATGTGCGGCTGGGGATGGCGTTTACCGAGAAGCTGACGCTGGACGAGCTCGACCGCGGCGAGTTCGACATGCTGGTTTCCGTGTGGGAAGCGACGGACCGCGTCGGGCACATGTACTGGCGGTTCCGCGACCCGCAGCACCCGCTGCACGATCCGGCGCTGGCGGACAAGTGGGGCAAGGCGGTCGAAGAGTCCTACCGCATCTCCGACG
Source organism: uncultured Nitrospirales bacterium (assembly GCA_964449475.1). Classification (GTDB taxonomy): domain Bacteria; phylum Hydrogenedentota; class Hydrogenedentia; order Hydrogenedentales; genus VFKU01. The sequence continues at coordinate 1,266 of CAYUZD010000229.1, read as the reverse complement.
CGATCGTCGGCAACGTCTTGGCGAAGCTCAAACCGGACGATTTGCTTATCGTGCTGTCCGACCACGGGTTCGAGTCGTGGCGGCGCGGGTTCGACGCGAACGTCTGGCTGGAACAACAGGGCTACCTCAAGGTCAAAGACCGGCAAGCGGCGCAGGGCGGTTTTCTGCAAGGCATCGACTGGGCGAACACGAAGGCCTACGCCGTCGGGCTGAGTTCGATGTACCTCAACCTCAGCGGGCGCGAACGCTTCGGCGCGGTCGGTCCGGCCCAGGCGGCGAACCTAATCGCGGAGCTCAAGGACAAACTGATCACGGTCCACGACGACGCGGCGGGCTCGCGCGTGTTCTCGAACATCTACACGCGCGACAATTTTTCCGGCGTCGCGATTGACGAAGCGCCGGACATTTCGTTCGGCTTCGACGGGCTGCACCAGGTGTCCAAGAGTGTCGCGTCCGGCGCCGTGGGGATGGAGATGTTCGAGGACAATCTCGACAAGTGGAGCGGGGACCACTCGTCTTCCGATCTGGCGCGCTTGCCTGGGATCTTCTTTTGCAACAAACCGGTCGAGGCGGACGACCCGAACATCCTCGACCTTGGTGTCACCGCGCTCGGATACCTCGGCGCCGACGTGCCGTCCGACTTCGAGGGCAAGGACCTGCTCGGATAGGGTAGAAGGGGCGATCCGCCGATTCCACCTTCGCGTGGTTTGTCATAACCTTCGCAAAATCAATGGGTTATGTCCATCCTCGGCCCGCTTTGCGGAATTTTGGGTTATCGTGTAAGGTTTCGGCAGCAGAGCGGGGCCAAAGAGTAGCGGGGTGGCCCGGGGGCGTACTTTCGCGCACATCGTCGGCTGATGCGGCCGAAATCCCGCCGTAATTTCGCGAGGTTTAGCGTTTGAAACTCGTCATCGTCGAGTCGCCGGCCAAAGCGAAGACCATTGGCCGGTTCCTCGGAAAAGACTATAAAGTCGCCGCGAGCTACGGGCACATCCGCGATCTGCCCAGCTCCGCCGAGGAGATTCCCGCAGAGTACAAGGGCGAGAAGTGGGCCCGTATGGCGGTCGACGTCGATCGCGGGTTCCAGCCGATTTATGTCGTGCCGGCGTCGAGCCGCAAACACATCGCCGAGCTGAAGAAGCTGCTCCAGGACGCGGACGAGATCGTGCTCGCGACCGATGAAGACCGCGAAGGCGAGTCCATCTCGTGGCACCTGCTCGAAGTGCTTAAGCCGAAGGTGCCGGTCAAGCGAATCGCGTTCCACGA
>CAYUZD010000228.1:0-5635 GCA_964449475.1 uncultured Nitrospirales bacterium | reverse complement strand
CTAAGCCGAGGCCGAAAGGCGTAGGCGATGGAAGACAGGCACAAAGATTCCTGTACCGCCGTGTCGCCGTTTGAGCGATGGGGTAACGCAGGAGGATAGGGCCCTCGCCGGTTGGAAGTGGCGGGGTAAGCGCGCAGGAGGCGGTCCAGGTAAATCCGGACCGCACCACTCCGAGGCGTAAAGCGACGTGGATCCTTCGTGGTGAAGCGGAGAGCCCGATTCCACACTGCCGAGAAAAACCTCTAGCGAGGCGGCCGGTGTCCGTACCCTAAACCGACACAGGTGGACGAGAAGAGTATTCTAAGGCGCTCGGGAGAACTCTCCTTAAGGAACTCGACCAATTAGCCCCGTAACTTCGGGAGAAGGGGTGCTCTTGGCGGTCTATGGCTTGCCCAGAAAGCCGTCGAGAGTCGCAGTAAAGTGGTTCGGGCGACTGTTTATCAAAAACACAGGTCTCTGCAAAGTCGCAAGACGACGTATAGGGACTGACGCCTGCCCGGTGCCGGAAGGTCAAAGGGAGGGGTTAGCCGCAAGGCGAAGCTCTGAACTGAAGCCCCGGTAAACGGCGGCCGTAACTATAACGGTCCTAAGGTAGCGAAATTCCTTGTCGGGTAAGTTCCGACCTGCACGAATGGCGTAACGATCCGAGCATTGTCTCAAGGGGAGTCCCGGTGAAGTTGCATTACCCGTGAAGATGCGGGTTACCCGCAATAGGACGGAAAGACCCCGTGCACCTTCACTGCAGCCTGGTATTGGGTTCGATCTTAATTTGTAGAGGATAGGTGGGAGGCATTGAATCCGGAGCGCTAGCTTCGGTGGAGCCAACCTTGGAATACCACCCTGATTAAGATTTAATCCTAACTTCGATCCCGTAACCCGGGCGAAGGACAGTGCTTGGCGGGCAGTTTGACTGGGGCGGTCGCCTCCCAAAAAGTAACGGAGGCGCCCTAAGGTTCCCTCAGCAGGTTTGGAAATCCTGCGTAGAGCGTAAAGGCATAAGGGAGCTTGACTGCGAGACTCACGAGTCGAGCAGGTACGAAAGTAGGGCTTAGTGATCCAGCGGTACGGTATGGAACGGCCGTTGCTCAACGGATAAAAGGTACGCCGGGGATAACAGGCTTATCGCGCCCAAGAGTTCACATCGACGGCGCGGTTTGGCACCTCGATGTCGGCTCGTCACATCCTGGGGCTGTAGCAAGTCCCAAGGGTTCGTCTGTTCGCCGATTAAAGTGGCACGCGAGCTGGGTTCAAAACGTCGCGAGACAGTTTGGTCCCTATCCATTGCGGGCGTAGGAAACTTGAAGGAATCTGACCCTAGTACGAGAGGACCGGGTTGGACGGACCTATGGTGTTCCAGTTGTCACGCCAGTGGCAGCGCTGGGTAGCTATGTCCGGAAGGGATAAGCGCTGAAAGCATCTAAGCACGAAGCCCATCCTGAGATAAGGTTTCCCGGATCGTAAGATCCCTAAAGGGCCCAAGTAGACTACTTGGTTGATAGGCCGGGGGTGTAAGCGCCGCGAGGCGTTCAGCTTACCGGTACTAATCGCCCGTGCGGCTTGGTCTTAAAGTGTACTCATATCAGGGACACTTTTGGCCGCACAAACGTTCTTGTTGCGCGCCTTGCCCCTTGCATTCACTGTCACTGGTTTTTGCCGGTGGCTATAGCGGCGGGGTCACACCCGTTCCCATTCCGAACACGGAAGTTAAGCCCGCTAGCGCCCATGGTACTGCACGGGCAACTGTGTGGGAGAGTAGGTCGCTGCCGGCTCAAAGTGAACCGCCCCGCACATCGCAAGATGCGCGGGGCGGTTTCGTTTTTATCGGCACACCAGTCGATCAGCCCGCGCTACCACGCCACTCTCGCGTACCGTATACTCTCGCGCACCGAGCAGAAGGAGCACTCGAATGGATGTACGCAAACGTCTGATTCTCGCCGCGCTCGCCGTTGCAATCATCACAGGCATCGGCATCGGCCTGGCCGTCCCGTCTGCGCAGGGCCAGGGTACGCCGATGGTGTACGAGTTGCGCAGTTACTATGCGAACCCCGGCAAGGCGGAGGACATGCACACGCGGTTCCGTGAGCACACGATGGCGCTCTTCGAGAAGCACGGCATGAAAAACATCGGGTACTGGGTGCCGGCGGAGGCGAAGGACGGCCAGGCGGACCTCGTGTACATCGTCGCCCACGCCAGCCGGGAGCAGGCCGCGGCGAACTGGAAGGCGTTCAGCGCGGATCCCGAGTGGCAGGCCGTCTACAAGGCGTCACACGTCAACGGCCCGCTCGTGAACAAGGTCGAGAGCGTGTTCCTCAGCCCGACGGATTACTCTCCGCTGAAGTAGGAATACGGATTCCGCCCCTACCCCGCTTGTCGAGAGTTCTTGCGTGAATCTTCCCAAACCGCTGCTCATCCGTCCCGCCGTCGAAGCCGATGTGCCGCTCGTGCTCGCGTTCATCCGCGCGCTGGCCGAATACGAGAAGCTCACGCACGAAGTGGTCGCGACGGAGGCCGACATTCGCGCGGGGTTGTTCGGTCCGCGGCGCGTGGCCGAGTGCGCGATCGCGGAATGGGACGGCGCGCCGGCGGGGTTCGCCCTCTTCTTCCACAATTACTCGACGTTTATCGGCCGGCCGGGCATTTATCTCGAGGACTTGTTCGTCAAGCCGGACCTGCGCGGCAAGGGCATCGGGAAGGCGTTACTCGCCCACCTGGCAAAACTCGCGATCGAGCGGAACTGCGCGCGGCTCGAGTGGGCCGTGCTCGGCTGGAATGAACCCTCGATTGCGTTCTACAAGTCGCTCGGCGCGAAACCAATGGACGAGTGGACGGTGTACCGGCTCACGGGCGACGCGCTCAACGACCTCGCGAACGGCGCGTGAACGCAGCACTGGGCGAACCCGTTCACTGACGCGCAGGCTGTTTCGTAATCCAGTCCCGCATATACATCGAAAACCGCCGCGCGACCATGTCCTGGTTGCAGAGGACAACGACCACGTAGCCGTCGTCGATGAACATGTCGAACGCGGCGCTGATGCCGGGGAACCCGCCGCCGTGGCCCACGATCCGGTGACCGTCCACGTCTTCGACGCCGAACCCGAGGCCGTACGGATCGGCATTGCGCACGTCCGGGAAGTGCCGCGTCATCGCGAGCTGCACGTGTTCCTCGTCGAGCAGCGTGTCGTTGAGCAGCGCGTGCGCGAAAGCGGCCAGGTCTTCCACGGTCGAATAACTTCCGCCCGCGGGACTGCCCTTGACGCTGTGCAGGCCCGTGTTCTCGCGCCGGTCGCGCACTTCCTCCGGCGTGGCCGCGCCCATCCTCGTGTAGCCAATCGCGAGATTTTCGACCGGCTTGTCCGTCTCGAAGGCGCCCGTGTTCGTCATGCCGGCGGGTCCGAGGATGTGCCGGTCGAGGTAGAGGTAGTAGTCCTCGCCCGAGACCGCCTCGACGATCGCGCCGAGAAGGCAGAATCCAGCATTGCTGTAACTCCAGCGCGTGCCCGGCTCGAACCGCAGCGGGGTAGACTCGAAAAGACTGACCCAGTCCGCAACCGTACGGATGGATTCCCGCCGCTCCTCGAACTCGTCGGTGAAAATGTCGCCCATACCGCTCGTGTGCGAGAGCAGTTGGCGGATCGTGACCTTCTTACGTACGTCCTCGTTTCCGTGTTCGGGCAGGTGCTTGCCGACCTTGTCGTCGAGGTCGAGTTTTCCCGCCTGGACCAGTTGAAGCACTGCGACAGCCGTGAACATTTTGCCGCAGGACGCCAGGTTGAACCTCGTATCGACCCGATTGGGCGCGCCGGTCGATTTGTTCGCCACGCCCCAGGCCTTCTTGAACAGCGTCTCGCCTTCCTTCGCCACCAGCACCGCACCCGAGAACTCACCGACCTCGCCGCGGCGCGTGATTTGACGATCGAGCTCCGCCAGAACGTCGGCTTCGGACAACGCCGGGACGGACGAGTCGGCCTGTTCCCCGCGTTCGAGCCGGAAGGCGTCAAGTCGAGGCGTGCCCCGGGAAAGATCGAGGATGACGTTCACCCTGTCGCCGCTGAGCCGTTCCAGCGCGCGGATGGTAACGCGATCCTTGCCGGTCGGTTCAACGGATAGCGGATCGATTCCGCGAGTGATGAGGAAGGTTTCGTACTGGCGCAGCAGACGCTGCCGCGATTCCGGATCGGAATGCGCATCGGCTCCAAAGACCGCCTCCATCGCCGTGAAGTCGCCGCTGTTGAAGGCCTCGATCCACGCAGCGACTTCATGTTCAGTCTCGGCCGGGAGCGTCGTGGCCGATTGTTGTCCATGAACAACTGCGCCGAACCAATAACCGAGCACGACGAGTTGCGTGACGAAGCGCGGTGGACGATTCAACATTGGAGCATTCTCCTTCGCGGCGATGGGTACGGCGCCGTCGCTTGGCGTGGTCAGTCAGATTGCGTATGGCTACCGGCATTGATATCCGCGCGTGCCTTCCCCTGTGGAACAATCGCGGACACTGAACCTGCTGGGTCCGCCCACGTACACAGAGGGGACAGACTCGGGACAACGATTATCGGCGCGGTGAGGGCGTTATTACGGGTTCTTCCACGACCACCCCATCGAATTTCATCCGCTCGTCGCCGTCCTTGGCCTTTGGCGCCTTGTCCTTTTCCGGTTTGTCATCCCTGTCCTTGAGGTGCAACACTCCCGCAGGCATGGGTGCGAACGGCCGGTCGCCGCGCTTCGCGTAGGGTACATCCGCGGGGATGGACGGGCCGGGCACCGAAAGCGCGCGCTGGCGCGTCGTCGCGAATATGCCGTACTCGCGGATCACGAACACCAGGTTGGCGTTTGAGTCTGCAAGCGCGGCCAGCGCATCCTTCACGGGAACGTCCTTGAGGTTGATGTCAACCATGATGTCGCGGACCGTCACGTCAACATTGAAATTCAATTCGTAGACCTGGTTCATGAAGTCGATGACTTCATGCAATGCCGTTTGTTCGAAAAGCACGGAGATCGGGTTCTCTAGTTTGTCCCTCAAGGACTCGTTCGCGATCGAATCAAGCGCCGGTCGCGACTCCCCGAGCAGTGCCACGAGTCCGGCGAGCGCCGGAGCGTCACCGGAGTCAATGGATGAAATCACGCGCAGGCGATCGATGGGCGCGAGGAGCCGGCCTGGCTTCATGCCCACGAGGTAATTGAGTTCCATCTCACGCGCAGCGATCTCGGCCTCCACTTCGGCGAGTTCGCGCGGTGTCTTGAAGTTCTTTTCGACGAGTTCCTTGTCATGAGCGCGCTGATCGTGCAAGCGCCTGATCTCGACGCGTTTGCGCGCGATGTCCGTTGCCGTCTTCAATTCGAGTTGCTCCAGCCGCGCTTGCAGGGCCTGGATTTCGGCGCGGATGGCCCGGATCTCCGGATTAAACTCGAGCGCCAGGCCCATTTCCTCGCCGAGATCCTGTGCATCGCCGGCTTCGTTCACCCAAATAAGGCGTTCGCCGTCCGACTCGACGACGCGGTACTCACGCGAGGTCGCGCGCGGAGTCGGGTCGCCCGGCGGAGCAGGTTCGACGATTTCGATTTCGTGAACCTCTGCGACGGGCTCAGGGGCATCCGCCGGCCGCGGCGTCGGCGCGGGTTCGGGCGTGGACGGCTGCTG
>CAYUZD010000227.1:0-5642 GCA_964449475.1 uncultured Nitrospirales bacterium | reverse complement strand
TCACGTTCGTTCCCTCGCCTGATCGAAACGGAATGCGCTCGTCCCGTAGGGACGACTGAGGATGAAGCCGTGACGCCGTCCCAGTCGTCCCTACGGGACTGGATAGCCTTGGTTATCGCTTGACCCGGCGTTGAAACGCCGGGCTACTATCACGATGTCCCTCCGGGACTAACTTCGGTTTACGCGAGGGAACGAACGCGATAATTCCCAAAAGGTTTATCAAAAAGCCTGGTGGCGCGGGCATCCTGCCTGCGGAAATACAGCCGATTTCGCCCGCTCCATCCAATCCGTACCGATCCGTGGCGAAGTCGCTCTTGACCTTGAACGGCGCGGCCCGCCGCTCCGCCCGCTTCCCGATCCCCCGCGGACTCGTCTACAATCCAACCCGCAACCGCAACGCGCGAGGCCGCCGTGCCGGAACTCTTCACGATCGGACATTCCAACCATTCCGCCGACCGCTTCGTCGATCTGCTCCGGCTCCACGCAGTCACGCTGGCGGCCGACGTACGCTCCGCGCCGTACAGCCGCTTCCTGCCGCACTTCAACAAGGAACCGCTGGAAAGACTGCTGGCCGGCGCCGGCATTGAGTACCTCTTTCTCGGAAACGAACTCGGCGCGCGCCGCACCGAGGAGACCTGCTACGTCGGCGGCCAGGCGCGCTACGACCGCATCGCGGTGCTCCCGGCATTCCGGCGCGGGCTGGACGCTGTGCGCGGAGCGATGCTGGACGGCCGCGTCGCGCTGATGTGCTCCGAGGCGGACCCGCTCACCTGCCATCGCACGATTCTCGTCTGCCGCGAACTGCAGCGGTCCGCGCCGGACCTCGCCATCGCGCACATCCTCCCCGACGGCTCCATCGAGCCGCACGCGCACGCCACCGACCGCCTCATCGCGCTCCACAAGCTCGAACCTGAACTCTTCGGCGACCTCGCCAGCCATGACGGCCGCATCGAGCGCGCCTACGACCTGCAGGCCGGCAAAATCGCGTATTCGACAGCAGTGCTCGCCACATCCGGATAGCCTCCGCGGGATGCGGTATACTTATACATGACGCGCGCGGAAATCGTTCGGGGGAATGCGACGCGCGGCGTCGCAGTCACCAACGCATGGGAGGGGAATGCCATGATCCTGAAAGTCATCGGCGGAATCGTCATTGTGTTCGGGCTTGCCGATCTCATCGGCAGCTTCGCCGGGTTCGATCTCTGGGGCGAAGGCATCGGCCTTGCCCTGCCCGAGGTCCTCTGGCGGTTCACGGCCTGGATCGAGATCGCGATCGGCTACGGCCTCATCCGCGCCGGTGCCGCGCTCGACGGCGAATCTGCCGGTCCCGCCCAATAGCGATCGCGGTTCGCCCGAGGCCCGATCTCCGCGCCGTTCGTTACGGCGCGACGGTCGAATGCGCGTCCGCGTCGATCACCATGATCGCGATCACACGAGCCGGTTCTGTCCCGTTGTTCCGCGTGGACTTGTGCAACGACATCGGCGGCTCGTGGAACACCTCGCCCGCCTTCGCGCTAAACGCGGTGCCGTCGTCGATCTCCGTCACGAGTTCGCCGTCCACGACATAGACGAACGTGTCGCCGGGGTGCCGGTGCGGCGGCGACACCACGCCCGGCCCGAACTCGAGCTGTAACACGCGGATCTCCTTGCCCTCGATGCCCGTCAGCGGGTTCTTGTACACCTCTTTCACCTTCACCGCCATGCTCTGCGCCTGCGCGCCGCCCCAAAACCCGATCCCGCCGGCTAATATCGCCACGGCCAGCACGCATCCAATCCACCTCTGCTGTCGACTCATTTCCAGTCCTCCGATTTGAATGATTCAACACCAAGGACGACGCGGTGGCCGCCGGTGTGACATCGCTCTGTGCCGCACTGTGGCCCCTGTGGTTAAATACCCTGCATGCTCGACCCGATTTCCATCGAAACCCGGTACGCCAAGTCCGGCAACCTCAACATCGCCGATCAAGTCTTCGGCGAGGGTCCCGTCAATCTGGTTCGCATCCTTCTCTGTATCTTGAACGCCGAGTACATGTGGACGTTGCCGGAGGGCCGCGAATTCTTGAGCAAGCTGGCCGCCTTCTCCCGCGTCGTCGTGCACACCGGCGAATGCGAAGTCCTCGGCGACAAGTACAGCGGCATCGCCGTCCACCTCGGCGCGCGCATCGCGTCCGCCGCCGAGCCCGGCCAGGTCCTCGCCAGCTCGACCGTCAAAGACCTCGTCATCGGCTCGGGCATCCGATTCGACGACCTCGGTCTCCACACGCTAAAGGGCGTCCCCGAAGCTTGGCGATTGTTTCGCGTGGTCGCCTGATTCGGAAGTTCATCACGTAAGTATTTCCAATCTAATGACTTACAATTGATTCATTTTTAGATTGACTTTATATAGCAGTTGATATATATTTCATATCAACTGACATAGGAGTCCGGCCATGAGATTCGTTATCCTGCTCGCCGCCATCGCCCTTTGTGTCCTGCTCGAACGGACGGTCCGTTATCGCTTCCGGAACGCCCCCTTCTTCCGCGACTACTTCACGACCGACCTGGTCTACCTGGCCACCGCGTTGGGCCTGGGCACGTGGATGGCCGCACTGTATGTCGAGCCGCTCGCCGCGTGGATCGGGGCACACGTCCCGCTGCCGCGCGTCACGGAGTTCGACGTGCCCTTCTGGGCCGCGGTCCCCGCTGCGCTCGTGCTCTATGACCTCGGAAGTTGGATCACGCACTTCCTGCTGCACCGCTACGACACGTTGTGGGAGTTCCACAAGATCCATCACTCGACGCGTATCGTAGACTGGCTCGCGACGTTCCGATCGCACGCGGTCGAGCAACTCCTGCGAAACGTGATCCCGCCGGCGATACCCATCGTGCTGGGCCTTCCGCTCGATGCCACGCTCTACGCGGGGGGACTGTATGCGGCATTCGCTGTGTTCAATCATTCCAACACGCAACTCAATCTCCGCAGCGTAGAATGGCTGCTCATCACGCCGAGGCTGCACCGCATGCATCACCTGACCGGATCGACGTGCCAGAAAAACTTCGGAACGGTGTTCTCGCTCTGGGACCGTCTCTTCGGCTCGTTCGCCGCGACCGCCGATGAATCGGGAGGCTTCGGTGTCCCCGGAGAAACTGGAACGTACCCGCAGTCGTGGTTACCGCAATTCGTTGAGCCGATCAAGCGTGTCGGGCGCACGCCGGACGCCGCGCAACCCGGCCCGACATCGCCCGCGGCATGAACGCCGACGCCGAAACGCGCGCACCGGCCGGGGCGTGGTATCTGTTTCTGCATCAGGTGCCGCCGCAACCGGCGTATTTCCGCGCACGGGTCTTGCGCCGGCTCAACCAGTTAGGCGCGCTGCCCATCAAGAACTCCGCGTACGTACTGCCCGCGAACGACGAGACGCTGGAAGACCTCCAGTGGCTCCGGCAATCGATCGTGAAGGACGGCGGGGAGGCTTGGCTGTTTCGCAGCGACGCCGTTGCGGGACACACGGATGCGGGCCTGCGCGAGGCGTTCAACGGCCTGCGGAACGACGACTACACGGCCTGGATCCGTGACGCGCACGAGGTGCTCGGCGCCCTGCGCGCGCAATCGCCCGACTCCGATTCCGACGCGCCGGCCCGTGCGCGGCGGCTGCAGCGGCAACTCTCGGCGATTCAAAGCATCGACTACTTCAGTGCGCCCGCACGCGAGGAGGCAACGGCCCTCATGGAAAAAATCCGGCAGCGTATCGAAGATCCCGGCCACGATTCGGCCAGCGCGGTTCCCGGCGAGTTTACCGGCCGCCGCTGGGTGACGCGCCGCGGGGTCAAGGTCGACCGCATCGCATCCGCCTGGCTCATCCGGCGGTTCATCGACCCCGCGCCCGAGTTCGTGTTCGTCGATCCCGAGTCCTACCGCCACGCTCCGGGCGAGTTCCGGTTCGACATGTTTGAGGGCGAGTTCTCGCACGAGGGCGATCTGTGTACGTTCGAGGTGTTGCTCCGCCGGCAGGAACTCCGGGATCCGGCGCTCGAGTCCATCGCCCAGATCGTGCACGACATCGATCTCAAGGAGCCCGTGTATCGGCGTCCCGAGACGGCCGGCGTCGCCACCATGATCGACGGCATCGCGCGGCGGCACGAATCCGATCAGGCGCGCCTCACCGCGGGATTCGAACTCTTCGACGCGTTGTACGCTCAGTTCGGCCACTAGCCGATCGCTTCAGCCCACCGTCGTCGCGATCCACCACGTCGTTCCCACGGGGTCCTTAACGCCGCCGCGCTTGTCCGGGTCCCCGCGCTGCATCGGCTCCTGGACGGACGTCGCGCCCGCGGCCAGCGCCCGCCGGTAGGTCGCATCGACATCCGGCACGTAAACGTGCACGTGTGACGCAACAGCTGGCCAGCCGTCGGCCGAGTCCCCCATCATGATCACCGTGTCGTCGACGCGCACTTCCGCGTGCATGATGCGGCCGCCGTCACCCGCGAACCGCCGCAATTCCTCCGCGCCGAAAACCGACACGAGGAACTCGATCGTGCGCGCGGCATCCGCCACGATCAGATACGGCGCTGCCGAGGTGTAGCCGTCCGGTTTATACGCTGACTTCATGTCCGTTTCTCCCGGGGCGGGTGAATAGAAGCGTACCGCCGACGCACACCGCCCAATTCGCCGCCAGCCCCCACACGCCCGCGCTGATGTTCCACGGCGACCGCATGTCGGTCTCGAACGCGCCCGTCACCGTACCGATCCAGCACACGAGCGTGATCGCCGTGCCCGTGAGGATACCCGCGAGCATCGGCCCAGCGGTTAGCCGCTGCCAGTACACGCCCGCGATGAACGCCGGTGAAATCTGCACCATGAACTCCAGTTTCAGCCGGATAAGTTGCCAGATCGAGCTCTCTGTCTCGCGCGAAATCCAGGCCGACGCCACGAGCACCGCCATCAGCACCCAGCCGGAGATTTTCCCGACGCGCAGGTAGTGCGACGGTGAGGCGTCGCGGTTGATGTACGCCTTGTACAGGTCCTTCACCAGCATCGACTGCGTGCTGAGCAGCGCGGAGTCGGCCGTGGACATGATCGCCGCAACGAGCGCCACGAACACGAGAATGACAAGCCAGCGCGCCACCGGGTGCGCCTCGGCGATGTCCGCCAGCATGTACAGCGTGATCTTGTCACTCTCGAACGTATCCAGGCCGTGGTACCGGCTGATCGCGATGATCCCCAGCAGAAACGCCAGCAGCGTCGTCGCGAACGGCATGAACGACATGCCCGCGAGACTCGTCCGCAGCGTGCCCAGCGACTTCGCGGCGAACACGCGCTGAATCGCGTGCGGGTACACCGCGACGCCGAAGCCGAGCAGCAGGACCTGGCTCAGCCATACGCGCAGCGCTTCGGGGCCCGGCGTCTCGAACTTGGCCGGCTCGTTCTCGCGGATGTACTCGCCGGCCGCGGCCAGCCCGCCCTGGCTCGTGAGCAGCAGATAGAGAATCACCATGCATCCGCCGAACAACAGCCCGCCCTGGACGCAGTCCGTCCATGCGACCGACCGCATGCCGCCGAGCGACTCGTACACGAGCATCACGACGACGAGCAGCACGACGCCGCCCATGAACGAGATTCGCCCGCCGGAGAACGCCTCGAGCGCGTGGCCCATCGCGACGAG
>CAYUZD010000226.1:0-5666 GCA_964449475.1 uncultured Nitrospirales bacterium | reverse complement strand
CCGGCGCGTTCATGCTGATGAACCAGGGCATCATCATGCGGTTCCTGTCGATGCGCAGCGTGCTGGATGCGCGGAAGATGGCGATCTGCTGGACGCTGCTGTTGATGCCGCTCGCGGCCATCGCGACGAGCGGCGGCGGCTGGATCGCGCGCGCGATGGTCGAGCAGGGCGGGTTCGAGACGGAGGCCGGCGACGCGTTCATCCACGCGTCCGAGTTCCTGCTGGTGCCGGGCGTGTTCGGGTTCGTGCTCGCGGCGTTGACGGCCGCGCTGATGTCCACGGCGGACACGCTGATCAACGCGTCCACGGCGGTGTTCATCAACGACGTGTACCGGCCGTACTTGAAGCGCAATCGGCCCGACTCGCACTACCTGAAAGTCGCGCGGTTTACGAGCTTCGCCGTCGTCATCATCGGGCTGTTGCTCGTGCAGATTTTCATGGCGGAAAAGAGCATCTACTCCGCGCACGGACTGTTCACCGCCGCGGTGACGCCGCCGATCGTGGTCGCCATCGTGCTGGGCATCCTCTGGAAACAGTACACGCCGGCGGGCGCGGTCGCCACGGTGTGCGGCGGCGGCGCGCTGATCGCGCTGTCGCTGTTCGCGCCGTTCGACGACCTGCTGGTCAAGCCGTTCTCGTTCGGCATGGGCGAGGAGAGTTACAACTTCACGCGTGCGCTGTTCGGGCTGACCGTGTGCACGGCGATCGGCGTTGCGGTGAGTTTCGTGACGAGGCCGCGGCCCCTGGACGCGATCCGCGGACTGGTGACGGGCACGCAGCTCGACGCAATGCGGTCGTTCAAGGGGGGAGAGCCGAACCGCGCGATCAGCCGGCCGGCGCGGACGGCGCTGGCCGAGGATGGGTCGGTCGCACAGGGATCGGTGCGCGTATCGCCGGAGACGTTGCGGGCGATTTCCGCGGCGCCGGGCGATCTGGTGTACGTCTGCGACGCGCGCTGGTGGTACGGCGGATTGCGGTCGCTGCACCTGCGCGCGGCGGAAGGCACCCAAGGCGATCCGCTGCGGATTCATCCCGACGACGCGCGCGACGCGCGGCTCGATGCCAAACTACCGCATTCGATCGAAAAGATGATCTAAACACGACAGGCCCAAGTGCCGGGCGCTTGAGCCTGTCTATTTCTGCTTGAGTTCGCTGAGCGATCGGCGGAAGAGATCCTTCGCGTTGCTCAGGATGACAAAAGGGGTCAGCCGCAGGCGGAGGCGTCTCCGGATTCCCGGAAATAACGCCGGCATCTGCAAGCTCTCACTCGGACGGGCCAGAATTGAGCGAGGTCGCCGTCCTTCTCGTCTTTCTGATGATCTTTTGTAGTCCGAGCGTCAGACCGGTGACCGCGAGGACCGCCAGCAGCAGGCTCGACGCTGCAAAGAATGACTTGCCAGCGAGGTTGAACGTTTGTCCGCCGTGGAGGCGCCGTCCGAGGTCGTAGAGTTTGTAGGCCTGAGTGAACTCGCGGCCGGGATTCACCTGGAGCACGGCGCCCGAATACCTATCGACGTAGACGGTGCTGCGTTGATTGCGCGTGGACCAGCCGGCGGGGCTCTTGTTGACGACGATGGGCGCGCTCGGCGACTCGGGCAACAGAATCTGGTACGTCTTGAGATCGGGGAAACGATCCTGGGCGGCGGCGAATGCGGCGTCGAGCGGGGCGGCGATTCGTTGTTCGCCGGCCGCGGGCATCGCGGAACGCGGCGCGGGCAACGGGCGCTGATCGGCCTGCGTCGGCTCGAATTTTTCCGGCAGATGCAGCGCGATGAGCAGACCCGTTAGGGCGAGGAAAAGTATTGGAAGGGCGACCAGGACGCCGAGCGTGTTGTGGAGGTCCCAGAGTTTGCGGAACCGTGAGGAGCCTGACTTGATGCCAAAGCGTTTCGCGGGCCGCCAGAGGTAGAGTCCGGTGGGGATGAGTAGGAGCACCTCGAGCGTGACTAGGTTCCTAATGATGCGGCCGGTGTCACCCATCATGAGCTTGGTGTGGACCTGCGTCGCGTTGATGACGAGCTTGCTGGTAAACGACTTGCCGGCGCGCGGATCGAGGATGCGGCCGTCGGTGGTGTTCGCGATGAGCGGGCCGCGGTCGTTCAGGAAGTAGTAGGCGTAGCCGTTGTCCCAGAGCAGATTGATGCTTTCGACGCGGGACGGCGCGTACTCGGCTTCGATCCTCGCGACGATGGCGTCGAAGCCCATGCGGTCCCCCGTCGCGGTCACACGGAAGTACTGCCGGTGTGTCAAGCGGCCGTAATCGTTGCTGAAGGCGAGCACGGCGCCGCTCAGCGCGATGACGATGGCGATTAGGCCCGCCGAGAGCCCGAGCACGAGGTGGATGCGCAGGATCGTCCGCCGAACCCAGCCGCGTTTCACGATTCTGTTCCTCCGATGGCTTCGGTTCAGCGCGGGACCGACGCGGAACGCCGGGGCGCGTCGGTGACGGTGGCGAGCGTGGTGACGTGTCCGTCCGCGTCGATTTTGCGCACGCGCGGAAGCCATTCCGCGGGGTCCTGGACGTCGATGTAATAGAACTCATGAACGTAGATCGCGCCGCCCGCGATGGCGACGTCGGTCGGCGCCCAGCCATCGCGCTCCTGCAGCGCGATCGAAACTTCGCCGGATTGCGTCACCTTGAGCAGCGCGCTGCAACCGGCGGACGCGGCGTAAATGGTTCCGTCGGGCGCAACATCAAGCCCGCGGAGCACGACGCCGCCGCGATCGTCGGTGATCGCCGGCGGGTGGACACATTCGGGCAACGCAATCTTGTCCACGATGGTGGTCACGACGCCCTGTGCATCCACGCGGCGAATGCCCTCCTTCTCCGCGTAGTAGAAATTCCCGTCCGGTCCGGTGGCGAGCCCATGAATCCATTGCGCGACGATGGGGTCGCTGTCCGGCGAGGTCTCGATCGCCTCGGGGAGCAGCGCGAACTCCGCGGGCTTGCCGCCCGGTTCGAGTCGCAGCAGGTGCACGCGGTTGTCGGGTTTCGCTTCCGGGTAATAGAGCGCGCCGTCGCGGCCGGTCGCCACGGGAAAGCTGCTGACGGCGAGTAAAGTCGGTTTCGACCCGACCGCGCGGATGACGCCGTCCGGGAAACTCGGCCAACGCTGGGAAACGAAGCGGCCGTCGGTGTCGAGTTCGAGGTGATGAAACCCGGGGCCGGAATGAAATACCAGGCTTCCGGACAGGTCGATCTTCCAGATGCCGACCGTATGCTGTGTGAAGTAGACCACGCCCTCGCCGTCCACCGCGATCCCGGAAGCGGGATGCGCGGCAGCGAACGGCGCGGCGGACGCGAGAAACAGGAACAGCAGGCAGATCGTGGGCTTTGGACCGTTCATTGTTCGTCCTCCAGGAATCGTTTGGTCAGCGGGCTGCGTTGAGGCGTTCAAGTTGCGCGGCGAGGGATTGTTCGAGGTCGGCGCGCTCGAACTCGAGGGCGGCGCGCTGTTCCTCTCGTGCGACCAGCCGCTCGAACAAGGCCGAAAGGCCCGCGCCGCGATCGGCAATCAGTTTGCGCCCGGCCTCGATGCCGACCAGTTCGACTTCGAGATCGGCGAGCGCCGCGCCGAAGTGCGCTTCGCCGCCGGACATTTCGTATTCGACCGTGGCGATCTGTTCATCGAGCCTGACCAATTCCAGCTTCACGGGCGTTATCTGGCTGCCCGGGAGTTTGCCGGCATTGACCTGATCAGACAGTTGGGAGAACTCGTTCAGCACCGCCTCACGCTGCCGCCGGATCTGTTCAAGTTTGCGCTGCAGGATGTCGAGTTCGACCTTTCGCCGATCGGCTTCCTCCTTCGCGCGGATCAGGACGGCCTCGCGCCGCGCGTTGATGCGCGCGCGTTCGAGGTCGAGGTCGAATTGACGGCGCGCATTGTCGCGCAGATCCTCGCGGACGGAGTCGAGCGTGTCGCCGCGGAACTCGCGCAGCGTGGCCATCGTGAGTTGGCTCAACTCGATGTCGATCTCGAGCAGGCGCGCGCGGATCTCATCCGGCGTCATCCCGGCGAACGCGGGCGCGGCGCACATCGCCAGCGCGGAAACAAGCAATGGAATGCGCATCGTTTTTACTCCTTCAGTCGATCCGGCGATTGCCGTTGGCCGGAAGTTCATCTCGCGCGGCGGCTGCCGCGGCGGAGTCCGGAAAATAATCGAGAACCTCCTGGTATCGCGCACGCGACAGCGCCGGATCGCCGCCGGTTGACGCCCAGTACCGCGCTGATTCGAGCAGGACCGCGGCGGGGTCGCCGTACGCAGGCGGGACCTGCGACGTGACGAACGCGGGCTGGATGGTGACGCCCTGCGCCCGCAACGCGCGGCCGTGCAACAAGGTGATTTCGTAATCGAGCTGTGCGACGGCTGCGTGCAGATAGGTCGTGTCCACGGCTTCGCCTAGCGCCGGATTCGCCGGCAAAGTGGGCGTAGTCGAACGCGTCAGCGTGAACACCGCACCCGCGAGCACGGCTAGCGACGCCGCGGCGGCGAGCGTCCGCATGCCGTGCGCGCGGCCCGTTCGCCGTGCAATCCGCCGTTCGATCGACGGCGCCGCGGCCGCACGCTCCGTGTCCAAGTCGAGCGACTCGCGCATAAATCGCATGTCGCGCTGAAAAAGTTCGAGCCGCGCGCGGTCGGCATCCGACGCGCGCAGCCGCTCCTCCAGTTCCTCGCGCGCGTCGAGATCGAGTTCGCCGTCCAGGTAGGCGAACAGCGCCTCGTCGTCCACGCGCCTTGTCTGGTCGTCGCTCATCGATTCCAATCTCCCAGCATCGTGCGCAGACTCTTACGCGCACTGAACGATCGCGCGCGCACCACGCCCTCCGACACGCCGAGGATCTCGGCCGCCTCCGCGCACGTCATGTGTTCCAGGTACCGCAACACGAACGCGTCCCGCTGTTTCGCCGGCAAACGCGCGAGGCATTCCGCGGCCTTGTCGTGCGCCGCGCTCGCGTCGAGCCGGTGCCGAGGGTCGCCCTGCGACTGGACCGGCCGCCGGGGCAGTTGCTCCGCGATGCGGGACCATCGCCGTTGCTTGCGGACGCGCGTCGAAAACTCATTAATGGCGATCCTCGTCAACCACGTTGTCACCCTCGACGCGCCCTGGAACCGCGCACGATGCATCCACGCCTTCGTGAACACTTCCTGCGCCGCGTCCTCGGCCTCATGCGCGTCCAACCCGAACCGGATCGCCAGCCGCCGGATGCGGCTGAACTCCGCCGCAACCAGCGCGTCCAGCGATTCGAGCGCCGCCGCGCCCGCAATCGGGACGGGGACCCCGCGCGGCGCATCTTCGGGCGCGTTGCCCGCGACGGCATCGAATCCGGTTCGGCGCATCTATACAGATTAGACGCCCGTCCTTCGGAAGTGTTAGGCGGTCCGGAACGGCGCACGGATACGGGGCGGTACGACGCGGAGTGGCGCGCCCAGCCGGGCGTTGGTTATTGTGGGGCCGGGCACGTGGGCGGAAAACCGAATTCAGGGAGATTTCACGAGATGAACCAGTCCCAATTGACGCGCCGCGCGTTTCTCGCGGCCACGACGACGACCCTGGCCGGCGCGGTATTCGCGCAGAACACGCCGAACACGGCGCGGGTGGTCCCGCGGAAGATTTCGCCGAACGAGATGGTAAACGTCGCGGGCATCGGCGCGGGCGGCAAAGG
>CAYUZD010000225.1:0-5686 GCA_964449475.1 uncultured Nitrospirales bacterium | reverse complement strand
TTGACGAGCAGGCCCTGCGCGCCGGCGTTTTTCGCGTTCTGCGCGACGTCGGCGCTCTGCGCGGACGTAACGCACAGTACCGGGATGTGCTGCGTCGCGGGGTTCGCCTTTACCTGCTGGCAGACTTCGTAGCCGCTCATCATCGGCATCATGATGTCGAGCAGGATGAGGGAGGGTTGCTCCGTCTCGGCGAGATCGAGCGCGCTGATGCCGTCGAACGTCGGGATGACTTCGAACCCCTCCATGAGCAGCGCCCGCTGCCACATGTTGACGACGTCTTCCTCGTCGTCCACGATCAGGATGACCGGCTTGTCCACTCGCGCCCCCTCGTCGTTCCCGGTTCGTCCGTCAGCGCCGGCGCCCGCCGCGGCGCGTGCCTCCCAGCGTGATGTCCAGCGTCTGCATGCGCGACGCGGCCGTGCCGGTTTGCGGGGCGGCAGGCGTGTTCCGCGCGGCGCGCGGCGCAGGCTCACGGCGTCCAGCGAGCCGGCCCACGGCGAACTTCACGGCCACATCGTGGAAGGCGCCGTCGCTGCCGTCGAGCCGGATCACCTTGCCCATCCGCGGCGGCGACATCGGCTTCGTGAAAGCATCGTCGCGCATCATCTGCACATTCATCACGGTCCCGATCGCGACCGGTTCCATCAGGCGGACGAGGACGCCGTGCGCGTTGAGATTGAGGATGACGCCCTGCAATGTCCGGCCGTTCGCGAGTGTGAGCAGACACGGCCGGCACGTCTCCGTGCGGCCCGCGGCGCGTTTGCCGCGCACGAGCGCACGCTCGTCCTGCGAGAAAAACATTTCATCCGGCATCGGCGGGTCCCTGTGGCGCTGTATCGAGCATACACCATGGCGCGTGTTTCCGGCCACCGGCGCGTGCCCGGCGCGCGCGTTTGTTAGACTGTGGACAGTAGCGCGGAGTGTCGCTGTGCGGATATCGGGCGGGGATCGGGGCCGGCGCGTCGTGCGCGCACTCGTTGCGCTCGCCGTCTCGGCGCTCGCCGCCTCGACGCTCGGCGCTGCTACGGCGGCGCAGGAAGTCCGGCCGCACGCGCCGTTCTGGACGTCGCCGCCGACGCGCTGGGCGACGCCGCTCGCGGGCGGACCGGTCCGGGTCGCGTTCGTCGTGCCGCGCGACGCCGAGTTCGCGGTCGTCGCGCTGGCCGATCGCGCCGAACTGCGCGCAGAAACGGCCTTGTACGATCCGGACGCGCCCGTGTCCGCCGATGCGGCCGTCGAACAGGCGTTGAAGGCGAAGTTTGACGCGATCGTGCTCTCGGGCGTTGCCGTTTCGGCGCTGTCCGAGCCGAATCGCGCGCGACTTCGAGATGCCGTCGCAGCAGGACGAGGCGTTCTCTGGGTCACCTACGGGGACTCGCCTGTCGAATCGCTCGGCGATGCATTGCACGTCTCCCCCGACCCTGCGGATCTAACGGCGGGACTCGGCTGGGACGCGCTGGCGCTCGCGGGCGCGCCGAATCCGGTCACCGCATACTCCAGCGCGTCCGGCCGCGCGGTCGCGATTCGCTTTCCGGGACCGCGCGGCGCAGGCGAGGCGTTCGCGCCGTGCGCCGCGATCGAATATCCGACGGCGCACGAGAATTATCTCTCGCTGCTGTTGCGCGCGATTCGATGGGCCGCGCGCCGCGACCCGCCGATTGCGATCCAGGCCATCGCGGCGAAGCCCGCACCGGCGCCGGACTCGGTCGATACGCCGCCGCAACTCCCGCGGCAATTCGTCGAGCGGATGCAGCAATCGGTCAACCCCGCGCTGTTGCGCGACTTCGTATTGACGCTCTCCGGTCCCGCGCCGAGGCAGTACCAACTCCGGTTCCAGTTCCGTTATCCGGGCCGCGGCGTGCAATGGAGTTTCGACGCGGAGGAGACCGTGACCAAGGGCGCGACCACGGTCGAGCTGTCGCTGCCGTCCGGCTCGGGCGAATACCTGCTCGACGCGTGGCTGATGGATCGCGCGGATGTCGTCGACTGGTTCACCGCCGCGATTGCGCTGCCCGGCCGGCCGCAGATCAGCAACGTGCAGATCGCGCCGGGCGTCATCGAGGCGAACGGAAAACTCAGCATAGCCGTGGATGTGCACGGCGGATCGCGGAGCCTGGTCTCGGCTGTGGCCGGCCGGGGCAACGCTTCGGCGCGCGCCACGGTCATTGCGCGGATGGTGGACGCGTTCGGACGCGTCGGCGCGCTTGCCAGCCGCCCGGTGCCGGCGGACGGCGGGCGTGTCGGCATCGAATTGCCAATCGCGGACTGGATCGGGTCGTACGGCCGTGCGGAGATCTTCGTCACCGACGGGTTCGATGAGAACGCGTCGTGGTGGCTGCGGCAGACAGCATCGTACGCCGCGGCGGACGTTTACGTGCGGCAGCCGCGCCAGGCGAATCTCGAAGTCATCGTGGACGCGCCCGTGGACGCCGGCCCGTGGTCGCGGTCGCTCCGGCAACGGCTCGCGGAGGCCGGCGTGCAGCGCATCGCCACGGAGCGGGCCGAGTCGGACACGCTGCTCGCGACGGACGGTCTCCGGCCGCTCGTGCTCCTGCCGCGACTGAAGCAGCCGCCGGCCGGCGAGAGCTTCGCCCTCTCCCCCGCTGCCGACGAACTGCGCCTGACCGTCACGAATCATGCGGCGCTTCGTCCGGGACTTTATTTGATCGACTCCCCAATTGCGACGAATGGGGAGGCGTCGTCCGAGGCCGAGAACGCGCGTTCAGTGGAGGCGCTGCGCTACGCGATGCAGTCCGTACTGCGCGAATCGGACCCAGCGGCGCTATTGGGATTCGCGAACGACTCGACGTTCGGCGGCGTACGCGTGGTCGAGGCCGACGACGACGCGCGCGCCGGGAGCGGCCAGTCGCGACCCGACTACACACTCGTGCGCGCGCGGATGCCGGCGGACGACTCCGCGGATGCGTACGCGCGCTGGCTGCCGTGGTTCGCCGCGATCGAAGCCGCGGATGGCGTTTGGTTGACCGGCGTCGATTGGCACGCGATTGCGCGCGACGACACCGCGACGCCCTTCGCCGCATTCGCCACGGCAAGCGAAACGGTCCGCGCCGGGTTCGACGTGCTGTTCCGACTCGCGCAACCGGCCAACACAGACCCTGAATTCGCTGAATCCTCGCCTGGAATTCACGGACTGACTCTGCCGGAGGGTTTTGCCGGACGGGCCGGCGATGTCCGGTTCGGCGCCGCGCGCGTGGTTGTCGCGCTACGCAACGCGGTCGCGGAGAAGAAGAACGAAGCCGTTCGGTTCGACGCGGAAAAGACACTCCATCTCTACACACCGCTGGACAACACGGATGTGCCGACACGGCGGGCGTTCGCGCGCCTCGCGCCCGGGCAAGCGGCGCTCTTCGTCACGTTGCCGTACGAAGTCACGCGCGTCGTCGTCGCCCCGCCCGAGAGCGTTGACGCCGGCCAGCGTCTCGACATCCCGGCGACGGTCAAGACGCGCGGCGTGCTGCCGGGCCCGCATCTTCTGCACGTGCGCGTGTTCGACCCGAACGGGACGCCGTTGCGCCTCTATTCGCGCACGATCCTCGCACGGGACGGCCACGGCGCGACCTACATCCCGCTCGCGCACAACGAACTGCCCGGAATCTACCGGGTCATCGTGCGCGACGTGCTCAGCGGGATCGAGGGCGTCGCGCAGGTCGAAGTCATCTGAGCGGCGCGAGCCTGCGCGGCGGATCGTCGACCATGCGTACGCGGAACGTCATCGTACGTGTTTCTCCGGGCCGCATCGCGCGCGCGTCCATCTCGATGAGCATCGTGGCCGAATCGCCGCGCGGCGCGCGCGAGACGGACTGTCTCCCGGTTTCGCCGCCGTCCGATTCCATGAGGATCGTCCGGGCCGCGCCGGTGAAACGGATCGCCCAGCGACGCGTGCCCAGGTCCGCGCGCCACTCGTCCAGTCCGGTCTCGTCGTCGCGCCCCCATCGCCGCCGTGTCCACTCGCCGTCCGACTCCGCCCACACGGTAGGCCGCGGCATACCGCGCGTGGACCATTCCGCGCCGACGCCAAACTTGGGCTGCACCGCTTCCGCGCCGCGGTTCTGAACCGTCGCGGTCACCTCCAGCCCATCGTCGAGCGCCGAGATGCGCCGATTGACGTGGAGACCGTTGTCCAGTGTCGTTTCCAGTTCGACCACGCGGTCCATCCGCGAGACCACGCGATACGGCTGGTCGACCGGATACGGCCGGGCAGTGGGGTACGGACTCGTGTCCGCCCAATCCTGCAACCGGCTAGCCGAGAACCAGATGTCGTCGAAGCCCCGCAACCAGTCGCGCCGCGTATCGCGATCGCGCCAGCGCACGACGGCGCCGGAGCGTTCCGCGACGACCCACGCATCGAACACGTCGCCCGACAGCATCTCGATTGGCGCGCGTTCGAAGCGGGGCGGCGTGAGCCCGCGCATCCGCGACGTAAGCGAGGCGAGCGGATAGTCGTTCAAGAATCGCAGGCCGCGCGACTCCAGCATCGCGACGTACTCCGGCAGCGACTGGCTCGGCGGCCGCGTGAAGACGTACGCACGCTGTTCCTGATACACGCGCGGCGGACAGACGAGCGCCGCGAATTGCACGGCGACGTACGCCTGCTGTACGCGCTCGGCGTAGGGCGGGTCCGGCGCGGCGTTCATGGCGCGCGCAAAGATGGCCTGCGCGCGCTCGACCGTCGCCGCATCGAGCCAGTTAAGATCGTTGTAGAACCACAGCGGCCCATCGAATTCGCGCAACCGATCGCGCAACAACGTCTGGTACTCATCGATGAACGGCGCTGCCGGGCCGTAGTAATGTACCAGAAACTCCAAATACGCCTGCCGCCAGTCGAAATCCGGGTCGCGCAATCCCCGCCCGACGAGATACGACTTCAGCGGTTCGAGGTCGCTGTTCGACGCGTAGGGGCTCGCCTGCTCGAACAGGCCGTCCACACCCATGCGGCGGTACAACTCGATGTTCGGCTGCAGCACGTGCAAGTTCGGATGCGGCGCCTGGAACGCCCACCAGTTTTGCGTGTAGTCCCACGCGTACACATGCCGCGCGATGCGCCGCCACTCCTTCAGGTCGCGAACGAACGCGCGGTTCGCCGGGCTGCGGCGATCGGACAGGGGCCGGCCGTAGTCCGCCTCGATTGCGCACACGCGCACGAGCACATTCGCACGCGGCCGAACGTGGCGCGGCGGCGTGCGCGTGTGCATGTAGGCGAACGTTTCGAACAGCACCTGCGGGAACTCGGCCTCGAGCGCCTCCGCGACGGCGTTCACGAAGCGGATGACCGTGCCGCTGTGGTTGCCCTCCGCGGCGTCGACCGCGCGGCACGCGTCGCACGTGCACCAGGACGCGAACCCAGGGTAGTCCATCTGCGAAACGCTGAGGATGCGCTCGTGCGGGGCCGCGGCACGCAGAAACTCGCGGGCGCGCGCGATCGTGATCGTGAGCACGTCGGGGTTCGTCAGACAGAGTTGCGACCATTTCACGCGCTCGCCGTCGATTTCTGCGAAGTACTCAGGATGCGAGTCGAAGTACTGCTCCGGATTCACAAAACGGTGGAACGTGTGCCCGTACCATTCGAGTCCACCGACGAACCCGATGTGTCCGCCCAGCGCGCCAGGTAGTGCCGTCCACTGGCCGTTCAGCCGGTTGAGACTCGCGAGCCACGGCGCGCCGACAT
>CAYUZD010000224.1:0-5689 GCA_964449475.1 uncultured Nitrospirales bacterium | reverse complement strand
AGCGACTGCAACATGGAGGAAGGATCGCTGCGCGCGGAGCCGAACATCAGCCTGCGGCCCGAGGGCGCGACGGAACTCGGCGTCAAAACCGAAGTGAAGAACGTCGCGTCGTTTAGCGGCGTGCAGAAGGCCATTGAATTCGAGATCAAACGTCAGGCCAAGGTGTTGCGCGAAGGCGGTAGGATCGTCCAGGAGACGCGCGGCTGGGATGCGGACCGCGGCACGACGCAGTCGCAGCGCGCCAAGGAATCGGCCCACGACTACCGGTATTTCCCGGAACCCGACCTCGTGCCGATCGTGGTGGACGAGGCGTGGGAGTCGCGCATCCGCGCCCGGTTGCCGGAACTTCCGCGCGAGCGGATGTTGCGCTTCAAGGAACGTTACGCGCTCTCGCTGTACGACGCGGACTGGCTCACGGCCGAGATGGCCATCGCCGATTATTTCGAGGATGTGGTCGGGGCCGGCGCAGAACCGAAGCCCGCGGCCAACTGGGTCATGGGCGACCTGAAGTCCCTGCTCGACGGCGCGAACACGCCAATCGCGGACTCACCCGTCTCGGCAGACCGGCTTGCCGGCCTCATCGGCCTGATTGGCGCGGGCACGATTAGCGGCAAGATCGCGAAGGACGTGCTCGCCGACATGTATGCGACGGGCAAGGACGCCGCCGCAATCGTGGCCGAGAAGGGCTTGACGCAGATCTCCGACACATCCGCGCTCGAGGCCGCGATTCGCGATATCCTCAAGGCGCACCCCGGGCCGGTCGAAGACGTCCGCGGCGGCAAGGCGAAGGCCAAGGGCTTCCTCGTCGGCCAGGTGATGAAGGCGACGCAGGGCAAGGGCAATCCGAAACTCGTCAACGAGCTGCTCGACAAGCTCCTGGCCGAGGGCTGAGACATGTCGAGCCTGGTCAAACGCGCCGCGAAAGACGAGCCGGACTTCATGCCGAACGCCCGGCGCATCGCAGGCATCGCGCAGGATTACAAGGCGAAACAGATCCGCGGCTACGACGTGCGCGGGCTGACGGTGCTGACCGATTGCATCATCCTGTGCACCGTCTCGAACGAGCCGCAGATGAAGGCGCTGTACAAGGGCGTCCGCGGCGAGATGTCCGAGATCGGCGTCATGCCGTTGCACGCGGAGGGCGAATTCTCGAGCAACTGGCTCGTGCTCGACTTCGGCACGATCATGTTCCACGTGTTCCGCGAGAACGCGAACGATTTCTACGATCTCGATGGGCTCTGGGGCGACGCGCCCGCAATCGATCTGGAATTGGACGAGGCCTGAGCCGCGAGCATGGGCGAATATCCGAAGAAACCCGACCGCCCCACGCTGTACAAGTACCGCTTGCAGGCGATTGCCGGCCGCGGCGGCACGGGCACGGTCTACCGTGCGATCGATCCGGAATCGGGCGACACCGTCGCGCTCAAGCTGTTTCACGCGAACTTCTTCCGCAACCGCTGGCACCAGATGGACCTGCGCCGGACGGCGAAGAAGTTCAAGAAACTCAATCATCCGAACGTCGTCAAGATCATCGATTTTGTTTCGGGCGAAGAGGGCGAGATGCTCGTCCAGGAGTTCGTGGACGGACCGGACTTGCAGTGGTACGTGGGGAACCGGCCGTACAACGCCGACGAGATGGTCGTCATCGCGACGCAGATCGTGAACGGCCTGGGGTACCTGCATGATCAGGGCCTGATGCACCACGACCTCAAGCCGGGCAACGTGCTGTTCACGCGCAAGGGCCAGGCCAAGCTGTGCGACTTTTCGCTCGGCGGCGCGGGCCGGCTCCTCAATTTTGTCGATCGCGGCCGCGCGGAACAGATCACGCCGATGTACGTCGCGCCGGAACTCATCAACAAAAAACCGGCGACGAAACTCTCCGACATGTACTCGCTCGGCGGCGTGCTCTACTTCATGTTCACGCGCAAGCTGCCGTTCCAGGTGGATTCACTGCCGAAGCTTTACCACGCGCACCTGCACGAGGTGCCGATTCACCCCACGGTCGCGGAACCCAAATGCCCGCGGGTCGTCGGCGACATCATCATGCGGCTGCTCGAGAAGGAACCCTCGAAGCGCTTCCAGGACTGCGACTCGCTCCGCGTCCACCTCTCCGACGTGGGCAAGCGGCGGATTTGAAACCGAGGCCGCCATGTCGAAGACGCGGATGGAGGCTTTCAGCGATGCGGTAATCGCGATCGTCATCACCATCATGGTGCTTGAGATGAAGGTGCCGCACGACCCCGAATGGAGCGGCCTGCAGAAGATTTGGCCGGTATTCTTTTCCTACGTGATGAGTTTCGTTTATCTCGGCATCTATTGGAACAACCATCACCACATGCTGCATTTGGCGGGCAAGATCAACGGTACTATTCTCTGGGCGAACATGCACTTGCTCTTCTGGCTGTCACTCTTTCCATTTGTAACCGGCTGGATGGGCGAGAACCACTTCGCACAGGCGCCGACCATCGCATACGGCGGTGTCTTGCTGGCCGCCGCAATCTCGTACTACCTGTTGCAAGTGTGCATCATCCGGGAACAAGGGGCCGGCTCGCCGCTGCGCGCCGCGATTGGCGGGGACCTCAAGGGAATGCTGTCGCCCTTGCTCTATCTGACAGGAGTCGGGCTTGCGTTTGTGGATTCGCGGATCGCCGTAGCCATCTACGTGGTGGTCGCGCTGATGTGGTTAATCCCGGATCGGCGGATCGAGTCGCACGTCCGTAAAGCACAGGACCACCACTAAGCGGACGGCTTATGCGATTTTCGGTCCCGCTTCCTCGAGCCGCTTGCCTTCGGGGGTGTCCGTGAAGCCGCGGAAGGCGTCGATGAACATCGACGCGAGCTTCATCGCAGCCGCGTCGTAGTCGTGCGGGTCGGACCAGGTCGCGCGCGGGTTGAGGATCGCGGGGTCCACGCCGGGCACGCTCGTGGGGTATTGCAGGCCGAACAGCGGTAGCGTCGCGCACGGGGCCGTATCCAGCTTGCCTTCGAAAATCGCGTTGATGATCGCGCGCGTCGCCTTGAGGCTCATGCGCTTGCCGACGCCGTAGCCGCCGCCCGTCCACCCGGTGTTCACGAGGTACGCGCGGCTGCCGTGTTGATCCATCTTCTTGCCCAGGATGGCTGAGTAAGCCGTCGGGTGCAGCGCGAGGAACGGCGCGCCGAAGCACGCCGAAAACGCCGCCTTGGGTTCGGTGACGCCCACTTCCGTCCCCGCCACCTTGGCGGTATAACCCGCGAGATACTGGTACATCGCCTGGTCGCGTGTGAGCCGGCACACCGGCGGCAGGACGCCGAACGCGTCGCACGTAAGGAAGATGATCGTCTTGGGATGGGCGCCCTTCGACACGGGCCGCTTGATGTTGTCGATGTGCTCGATGGGATACGAGACGCGCGTGTTCTCGGTCTTGGAGCCGTCGGCGAAATCGACGTGGCCCCTGTCGTCAATGACGACGTTTTCGAGCAGCGCGTCACGCCGGATGGCGGCGTAGATCTCGGGTTCGCCTTCCCGCGAGAGGTTGATGCACTTGGCGTAACACCCGCCTTCGAAATTGAAGATGCCCTCGTTATCCCAGCCGTGTTCGTCATCGCCGATCAGCGCGCGGTTCGGATCGGTCGAGAGCGTTGTTTTGCCCGTGCCGGAGAGGCCGAAGAACAGCGCGGTGTCGCCCTGCTTCCCTTCGTTCGCCGAGCAGTGGAACGCCCCCACGCCCTTCAACGGCAGGAAGTAGTTCATCATCGTGAAGATGCCCTTCTTCATTTCGCCGCCGTACCACGTGCCGCCGATGACCGTCATGCGTTCGCCGATGTGAAACGCGACGAACTCTTCGCCGTTCAGGCCGGGGTACTTCTGGAAATCCTTGCAGGAGGTCTTGGACGCGTTCAGAATCGTCCAATCGGGCGTGAAGTCTTCGAGCTCTTCCTCCGTCGGCCGGATGAACATGTTCTTGCAGAAGTGCGCCTGCCACGCGACCTCGCACACCACGCGCACGCACAGCCGCGTCTCGGGGTTCGTCCCGGCGTACCCGTCCACGACGAAGAGCCGCTTACCGTTCAGCTGATCGGTCGCAAGTTTCTTGAGGTGCTTCCAGGTATCCACCGAGATCGGCTTGTTGTCCGATCGCCGGCCCGGCGCCGCCCACCACAAGGAGTCCTTCGACGCCGGTTCTTCGACGAAGTATTTCGCGCGCGGCGATCGCCCCGTGAACTTGCCCGTATCGACCGAGACCGCGCCGGACGCCGTGACGATGCCGCGCTCGAAGCCGGTCAGAGCGGGGTCGGTCTCGTACTCGAAGAGGTCTTCGAAAGACGGATTGCGGACAATGGTGGCCGCGCTCATGATGCCGGCCTTCTCGATGCCAAGCGTGTCGATCGTGCCCAACGCGGGATACTCCTTTTGAACGTGGAAGGTGCCGCGCGAAATAGAAAAACGCCCCTCCAAAAAGCGGCGCTTCAACGTAGTATGCACCACTCCGAAATCACAAGTCGAACCGGGCGATCGCCGGGGTTACTGGGCCATCTCCCCGCTGAGCGTTTCCCATTCCGCGTACAACTGCTGAAGGTCGCTCTGCAAACCCTCTTTCTCGCGCGCGAGTTCCGCCCAAGGGCCCGGATCCGACGGATCGAGCGCCGCGAACTTCGCGTCGAACCCGTCGATCAACTCTTCCAGGTCGGCTATGGTGCTCTCGATTTCCTCGAGCCGCTTCGCGCGCTTGCGGCGTTCGCGCTCGTCCGTCCGGTCGATTTCCCGCTTCTTCGGCCGGTCCTGTCGGATGCGCATCGCGTCGCGGCCGGTGACCTCGTCCGATCTCGGGCCTTGGCCCTGGTGCTTCCAGCGGTAGTGCGAATAGTTTCCGAGGAAGAACTCGCCGCGGCCATCGCCGAAGATGAGCAGCGAATCGACCAGGCGATCGAGCAGCGCGCGGTCGTGCGAGATCATCACGATCGACCCCGGAAACTCGCTCAGCGCCGATTCCAACGCCTCACGCGAAACAATATCGAGGTGGTTCGTGGGTTCGTCAAGCAGGAGGACGTTCGCCTCGCTCAGGATCAGTTTCGCGAGCGCGACGCGACTCCGCTCGCCGCCACTTAGGGTGCCGATCGCCTTGAACACGTCGTCGCCACTAAACAGGAACCTGCCCAGAAAACGGCGTAGTTCCTGCCTGCCCACGGCGGGATAGGCCAGTTCGAGTTCCTGAATGACCTCGCGCTCCGGGTTCAGGGTCATGTGGTGTTGGTCGTACACGGCGACGCGGCAGTTGTGGCCCAGCGTCACGGTACCGGATGCGCCCTCGAGTTCGCCGGCCAGTTGACGCAGAAACGTTGTCTTGCCTGAGCCGTTCGGACCGATGATCCCGAGCCGCTGGCCGCGTTTCAGTTCGAAGGAGACGTCGTCGTACAGCGTAAGGTCGCCGTAGCGCATCGAGAGATGCTCTGCGCGAAGGACGACCTGTCCGCTGCGGACGACTTCGCCGAGCGCAAACTTGGCGATGCCTTCGTCCGCCACCGGCGCCTCGACGCGGTCGAGTTTCTCGAGGCGCTTGATCCGGCTTTGCACCTGGCGCGCCTTCGTCGCTTTATACCGGAAGCGGTCGATCCACGCCTCCTCCCGCCGGATATGCTCCTGCTGCCGGCGGAACTGTTCGGCATGTTCCTCGTTCAGTCGCTGCTTCTCCGCGTGGTAATAGTCGTA
>CAYUZD010000223.1:0-5716 GCA_964449475.1 uncultured Nitrospirales bacterium | reverse complement strand
TCGGCGCATATCAGTCCGGCCAGGCCGTCATGCGTCACGCGCCGCCGTATGCCGCCTTGCTCGAGCGAGGCGCCGCCGTCGACGTGCGCGTCCACTATCTCAAGGAAGAAGGCGTCGCGGAATCCGACCAGACGCGCATCGCGGTCTATTTCGCGGCGGACGACGCCCCGCGCCGCGCCGTCTCGTTCGCGCCCATGCGCGCCGAACCCTTCACGATTCCCGCGGGGAAGGCCGGCGCCGAACAACGCGTGAGTTTCACCTTCGGCGAAGCCGCCGAAATCCTCTCGCTTATGCCTGTGATGCGCGCGCGGGGTTCGAGCGTCGTCTACACCCTTCGCCTGCCCGGAGGCCAGGAGACGACCCTGTTGGCCATCCCCGCGTGGAACCCCATCTGGAAGTACCGCTACGTCCTGCGGGAACCGATGGCCGTGCCGCCTGGCAGCGTCGTCTCCGCCGTCGCCGTATTCGACAATTCCGAAGCGAACCTCAAGAACCCCGATCCCTGGTCTGATGTCGTCCCCGGACCCACCGGCGAGACCTTCGAAGGGTGGCTCGGCTACGCGCACACGGGGCCCGCACACTGACGCGTTTCCTGGCGCTGGGAGGGTCGCGCTCCTGCGCGACCGCAGTGCACACCGCGCGCGCCGACTCTAGTTCGCGGCCGTCGTTCCCGCCGCTTCGTCCAGCAACTCCGCCGCGAGCTGGCTCCAGTGTTTCTCGACCACGTGCCCGTACATCCAGTACCGGATCCGCTTCTCCCCGTCGAGTATGAACGTCGTTGGGAAGGTCGAGACGTCGTACAACCCCCGCACCTCGCTCGTACACATCAGGTTCGGGAAATCGACGCCCTCGTCAGCCAGAAACTTCGCCACGTCCTCGCGCGTCCCCGAGTTGTACACCAGCCCGATCACCTTCACGTCCCGACCCGCGTACGATTCGTGAACCCGCTGCATGATCGCCAGATCGTTCACGCAATCCCGGTAGCGCGTCCAGAAATGCAGGATAATGACCTGCGACTCCGTCTCCGAAAGCCGCATCCGCACGCCGTGGATGTCCGCGAGCCGGAAATCCTTCGCAAATTCGAGCGGATGTTCCGGCTTCACCTCCGGCAACTCGCGCTCACCATGCGATCCGGAGACCGCCAACGTGAGCGACAGCGCCAACAGCGCCGTCCCCGCGTAACCCCGACCCATCTTCATCGTGCCGTCTCCGCTTCAGCGCGCGCCGGTCGACGCCGTCCCGGACGGACGCACCGGCTCATCGCTGATGCAGTACGTCACCGACGGCGGGATGTTCTCCTCGTAAAAGATCCACGCGCCGTCCCGCGACCACACGGGCGCGGTCTTCGATGCGCCCTTGGCCACCAGCACCTTCTCGTCGCCGTCCGCCGACACCACAACCAGGCTCGCGTCGCCGCCGTTCTGCCGGATGAGCGCCATCCGCGCACCGTCCGGCGACCACGGATCGCTCACGCTCGCCGGCCACGACGCGCCCACGTTCGCGTCGATCGTCACTGTCTCGCCACCGGACAGCGAAAGCCGGTTCGGGCGCGCGGGCCAGCCCGCCAGATACGCAATCGAGTTCCCGTCGCCCGTCCACCGCGGCTCCCAGCCTTCCGCGACCGCCTCCGGCTTCGCCGTGCTCGCTGCGTCGGCCACGTAAATGATCGCGTCTGCCTCGAACACCAGCCGCGAACCGTCCGGCGAGATCGTCAGATCGTTCACGGCGAACTCGCCCTCGTGCATCAGCACGGACGCGCCCGTCTCCGCGTTCACCGCGCGCAATTGCCCCGCCTGCGCGTTGATCTGGTGCCACCCGATCCGGCCGTCCCGCGTCCAGTTCGACCACCGCTGGTCGAGCACGTTCGAATTCGACATCGAGACTTGCCCGCCCCGCAGCGGCACCGGCCCCTTGATGTACGTCAGTTGCCGCCGCTCCGACCCGTCCGGTCGCATCACGAAAATATTGAAGTTCGGCGTTGTCTCCTTGCGCGAGAACGTGATCCACTCGCCGTCAAACGACCAGCTCGGCTTGTAGTCCCACACGTCCGCGTCTTTCGTGATGTTCACCGGCTTCCCGCCCGCCGCCGGCACGATGAACACGTCCGATTTCCCGCTCATGTAACTGTTGTCGAAGTACGTGTGGAACACGATCGACTTATTGTCCGGCGAGAAATTTGTCGAGCCCACGTATCCGTAGCCGCGCGTCACGGTCCGGATTTTCCCCGTCGCAAAGTCGTACACCTGCACTTCCCGGAACCCGCGCGGCCCGCCCGTGAAGCACGCCAGCGTCCCGTCCTGCGAGTACGATGGGTAGTCCTCGTTAAAGTCCTCCGTCGCGATCGGCGTCTCTTCCAGCGTCTCCAAATCGATTGTGTAGACGTCCTGGCTGCCGTTTCGCATCGTCACGAAGATCAGGTGCGTCGAATCCGGGTGCCACCGCGCCTCGTTGTCCGAGTACGGGTTCGTCGTGATCTGCCGGATCGCGCCCGTCGCCACCTCGACCGTGTACACATCCAGGTTGCCGTTCCGCCGCGAACTGAACGCGATGAACTTCCCGTCCGGCGACACCGCCGAGTCCGCCCCGCCGCCCACCTCCGTGTGCACGGCCTTGTACGGGATTCCCATCTGCGGCGCCGTGGACTCCGCCGTCGCGCCCGCGCCAATCGCCAACAACACGCACATCGCCAGAGATTTCATCGCAGGACCTCCCAATTCGGCAGGATGGATCGACAGACCAACGCACGCGCAGGATTCGGGCTACCGTCTTCGCAGGACACGATACGGACGCTCCGTAAAGGAGGTCTCAGTAGACCACAGGCCCCGCGAACTTTCAACCGGTTGGCGCGGTGTCTTATTTGCCCCTGCGTGTAAGGTACGCGTCCAGAATGTGATACGGATAATTCCGGTCGTAGTTTAGCGTCCGCGCCATCGAGAGATACGCGTCCCGATCGTCCGGGAATCGCTCCGCCAGCGCCGCCAGCAGCACCCGCTTGGACGCCGGCAGGATCCCCAGCGTGAGTAGCTCCGCCGGGTCGGCCGGAGTAGCGCCGCTCAGCACCGCGCCCACCAGCCGCGTCTCCCAGTCCTGCGCCGCCGCCAGCATTTCGGTCGTCTTCGTCAGATACTCCGCCGCTTGCGCCGATCCGTCCTCGGCAAGCAGCACATAGAGCACCGCATACTCCTCGGGCGCCCACGCGTAGTCCTCCGCAGCGCCCGCCGCGGCTTCCGACTCCCCGCGGATGAGCGCGAGCACCCACGCATCCATCGGATCCTGCGACGTCTCCAGTTCCGCGAGGTATTCCTCGCCGCCCTTGCCGTATCGGCGCCACGACATCATGCCATCCGTAATCAGCTTGCGGTCGTCCGCGCCGACCGGTCCCGCCTCGCGCTCCCACGACTTCAAACTCTTGTTCACCAACTCCTCGACCGCCTGCGCGGTGTCCCCGCGCACGCCCATCCACATCGCCATCGTCTGCAAGCCCGTGTAGTCCTCCGGAATCCCCGCCCGGTTTTGCGGAATCGACACAAGATAGGCGTCGTATTCGCCCAGCGCGAGCCGGATCGAGTCCCGCGCGAACGTGAACGTCGGGTGGTCCGCCTTCACCGCCAGCGCCTGCTCGATCGCGGCCTTCGCCTCGCTAAACTCGCCCACGGTCAGGTGTCCGAACGCGATCGCCGCGTATGAATGCGCGTGGCCCGCGTCTGCCGCCTCGCGAAACTTCGCCAGCATCGCCTCGCGGTCGCGCGTCGCCCGCCCCGCAAGGTAGATCAGATCGGGATTTTCCGGATCCGTCGCCAACAGCGCCGCGTACTCGCCCTCCACGTCGTGCGTCGGCCGCACCCCGCCCACGAGGTCTTGATACACCCGGTGCACCTCGAGCAGCACCGGCCGCTTCGCCAGTTCCGCCTGCATCTCCGCGATCGCCGCCTCGCCCTCCATCGTCTGCCCGATCAGCGACAGGTAGTGCAGGTTGTTCGGTGAGTAGTGAAAACGCCGCGCCGCGTTCTCGAGGAATTCCGCCTCCTCAAGCTCCTCGTACATCGCTCCAAATTCTTCCGGCGTCATCTCCGCTTCGCTCACCCGGCTCTTCATCGTCCGGCTGCTGCTCAGTTGGACTTCCTCGGGAAATTCCTTGAACACGTAGTCGATGTCGCTGAACACGTAAACGGCCTCGTTCGTGTGGAACACATAGTCGTACCGCGCGCTCTCGTCCACGTGTTCCATGTACTCCGTCTCTTCCCACACGAGCAGCGCGACCCGGTCGGGGTTGATCACCACCACCTCGTTGTTGAACACGCGCGTGAAAAAGTTTGTGTGGATCTCAATCGATTCTTCCGGCAGTCCAAGCTCCTGCGCATGTACCGAATGCGTGCCCTCGGAGAAGGATCCCACCGTCGTCTCGTTCGGCGGGAGATAATACCCCTCCCCGTCAATCGTGACCGTGTACGCCCGGTCAAGCCCGTTCACGAGGTGCACTTCGCGCGTCCGGCCCTCCACGAAGGACAACAGCAGGTATCCAATCCCCAGCAACACCACCAGAATCATCGATCCCGCCACCGCGACCACGGGAGACCGGTCACGCGCGGGTTTGCCTTTCAGCGTCAGCGATCCGCGCTTGAGCGGCTTCGTCGACCCGCGGTGTTTCGTCGTGGACTTCCGCAGCTTCGCCCACGCCTTGTCCTTCGCCAGTTCCGGAAATTCCTGGATCGATTTCTCCACCAGTGCGTACGCCGTGTCGTGGTTCCCGTCGAGCTGCAGCCCTTCCGCGAGCAGATACAACAACCCCGATTTCTCCGCGATCCGCTTCTCGAGCACATGCCGAAGGTACGGCGCAGCCTCCGCTGCCCGCTTCTGCTGCAGGTAAACGAACGCGAGCCCCTCCCGCGCCTCGTCCGCGTTTTCCAGCGTCAACGACGCCAGGTAACACCGTTCCGCTTCCGCGAGGTCGCCGAAGTAACTGTGACCCCGCGCAAGCACGTGCAGCACCTTCGCGTTCCCCGCGTGTGCGCGCTCCGCCTGTTCCGCCGCCCACTCGAACGTGGCGCGGTCCTGGATGTGCAATAGCTCGACCAGCGCGCCCGAGACCGTGTCCGCTTCGTTCAGCCGCTGTTCGATCGCATGCCGCGCTTTTTCCCGGACCTCCTTCGCCAGCGACTCCCACTTCGCCAGCGGCATCTCCTTCCATTTCTGGCACGCCGGACATCGATTCAGGATCCGCTTCCTGCCCAGCGGTATTACCGGCAGGAACAACACGACGAAATACGTCCGCGTGTCGTACGACGTGAGAAATCCGAACCGGTTGCAGAACTCGCAGAAATCCGGGACCGACACGGTGTTCCGCTGCCCGTGGTTCCACGTTCCAATCCCATTGACGACGTACGGCATGTCCGGCCCCCCGAGAGAACCCTTCACAAAATAGTACAGCAGAATCGCCAATCGCGGGGAAACAAATCTCGGCCCGCCCGCAAGTCTCGCACGCTGATTCCGTCATTGCGAGGAGCGGGCTATGCGACGAAGCAATCTCTTCAGCCGGCTGTCCCTCGTTCTCGAATTTCCATTCAGGAACAAAACCGCCCGCGGCTGGCCCCTCAGAACGCCGCCTCGATCTCCGCCAATCCCACGCCCAACACGCGCTTCGCGATCGCGTCCAGCGCCGGTTCGTCCCCCGCGAAGTGAAACGTCCGGTGAATGTGCGTGATCGACTCGCCCGGCC
>CAYUZD010000222.1:0-5722 GCA_964449475.1 uncultured Nitrospirales bacterium | reverse complement strand
ACCGGCTTCCGATCCACCGCCATGAAGTCCAACCCATCGGACGTCCGGCCCACCGCGCACGCGAGCGACTTCATCCCAGGGATCCGCGCATGCGGCACCGCGATGCCGTTGCCGATTCCCGTGCTTTCCGTCGCCTCGCGCGCAATGATCTGATCCAGTGCGAGCGCGACGTCGGGGATCTTGCCCTTGTCGAACAACAGGTGTGTCAGCTCGCGGACCGCCGCGGCTTTGTTCTTCGATTCAAGTTCGGGAATGATGCAGTTCTTCGAGATGAATTTGGTGATGACCATGAATGAGCTTGATTTGGGCATAGGGCCGCGGACCCGCACCATTGCCGATACTGCGCGGCACAACGAGGCAAGAGTTTACCAACTTGCCGGGGGTGGAACAAGCGCCAAGGCGTTTTCCCGTCGGGATTTACGCCCCAAGCTCGCCGGCGACGGCCTGCCGCATCGCGCTCACCGGCGCGCCCTGACCGGTCCACCCCTCGAACTGGATCGCCGCGAGCCCCAGCAGCATCTCGATGCCGTAGACTACCTTGCAGCCCGTGGATTCCGCCGCGCGGATGAACGGCGTGCGGTGCGGACGATAGACCATATCAAATGCAACGTGATTGGGTAGAAGTGTTTCAGGTGGAACAGGCATTTCCCCGGCCGTTTCCCCCTGCATACCCAGCGAAGTTCCCTGAACGATCACGTCGTGTTCCGCCATCAGGCGCGCGATGTCTCCGCCCAGTTCAGCCGTGCGGATTTTCGCTCTGGTGGCCGCGTTTAGGTCGTGCGCCAGTGACGAGACGTTTGCCGGCGTCCTCCCGGCCAACGTGATACACGCCGGCGCGCACCGATCCGCGATCGTGAACGCCACGGCCCGCACCGCGCCGCCCGAACCGAGGAACAGCACGCGCAGTCCCGTCAGGTCGACGCCCGCCCGGTCGAACGCCCGTAGCGCGCCCAGGCCGTCCGTCGTCGTCCCGGCGAGCACCCCCCCCTCGTTCGTGATCGTGTTTGCGCTGCCGATCTTCTTCGCGAGCGGATCCAGCCGATCGAGGTGTTCGATCACGGCCAGCTTGTGGGGAATCGTGACGGCCACTCCGCGGAAGCTGGGTGTCGCACGGACGCCCGACAGGAATCCGGCGACGTCCGTCACGTCGAACGCGAGATAGACGTAGTTCAGGTTCGCGGCGTCGAACGCGGCATTGAAGATCCGCGGCGACAACGAGTGCCCGACCGGGTGGCCGATGACGGCGCACAGGCCGGTGGCGGCGTCGATACTCCGCATTCAGGTCAACCCGGCGGCCACGTCATCTGCCGGCCGCCAAGCAGGTGCAGATGCAGGTGGTACACCTCCTGCCCACCGTGCTTGCCGCAGTTGATCACGAGCCGGTATCCGTCGTCCGCGATGCCCAGCATCCGCGCAATCTCGGTTGCCTTCAGCACCAATCCCCCGATGAGGTTGCGGTCGGCTGCCGTCGCGTCGCTGATTTTCGGGATTGGTTTGCGCGGGATGATCAGGATGTGGTCCGGCGCCTGCGGCTTGATGTCGCGGAACGCGAAATACTCATCGTCCGAGTACACCGGTTTGCACGGGATCTCCCCGCGCAGGATCTTCCCGAATATGGTGTCTTCC
Organism: uncultured Nitrospirales bacterium; assembly: GCA_964449475.1. Classification (GTDB taxonomy): domain Bacteria; phylum Hydrogenedentota; class Hydrogenedentia; order Hydrogenedentales; genus VFKU01. Next base: position 4,096 of record CAYUZD010000222.1, on the reverse strand, counting down.
GCCACGTCGCTACCTCATGTGCTTCTCGAACGATACCCGACACGCCGGATCACCCGCAATGCGTTCAGACACCCAGCCGGCCCAGCGCGTGTTGCACCAGCGTCACTGCCGCGATCGCGGCCACCTCAGACCGGAGCGTGAACGGCCCGAGCGAGATCGCCTGCCCGCCGCGCTGCAAGACCTCCTCGATTTCGTCGGCCGTGAAGTCGCCCTCCGGACCGACGAGGAGCACGATCGGGCCGCCACCCACCGCGGACCCTAGAGGCACCGGCGCGGCATGCTGCGTGGCGATGACGTACCGCGCTTCGAGCGCGCCGGCCATCGCGGACACCAAATCGTCCGCGACGGCGAAGTCGGGCAACTGGTTGCGCCCGCATTGTTTGCAACTCTCGATCGCCCAGCGCCGCCACTTGGCATCGCCGCGCGCTGCGCGTTCAGAATGCCGCGCTCGAAAGAACACGAACCTGTTGACGCCCAGTTCCGTTCCCCGTTGCACGATCGTCTCGATGCTGCGCTCGTGATTGAGCCACGCCTGCCCGAGCGTCAAGAGGTTTTCGCGCGGCGCGTCCGTTTGCACCGCGTTTCGCTGGATCTCGACGCCGCGCTTCGCCACGCTCACCACTTCCGCGTCGCACCAGCGCCCCGCGCCGTCGAACAACCGAATCTTTTGTCCAGCGCACAGCCGCACGACGTGCAGCGCGTGGTGCCGCTCGTCGTCGGACAATCGGACGGTCTCCGGCTGCTGAGCAAGGTCCGGCACATAAAACCGATGCAACTGGGACATGGACGATCCGCGCCTCCCGGAACGCGAGCCAAGAGGATACGCATGCCGCGCCGATCTGTAAAAGGACGCTCCAAAATGGCTATACTTCCAGCACGGTCGGCGGCCGGTGGCGGTCTCTCTCCCCACGCGAATGGCTGTCCCTCGATTCGGGTCCGGCACGCCGTCTGAGGAGTTTCCCACACCCCATGCAACTGCGGTGCGAACCATCCGCGCTTTCCGGCTCGGTCGAGATTCCCGGGTCGAAATCGCACACGATCCGCGCCGTCGCCATCGCCGCGCTCGCGGACGGCGTCAGCCGCATCCGCCAGCCGCTGGAATCGGCCGATACGCGGTCCGCGCTGAGCGCCTATCAGGCCCTCGGCGCGCGCGTCGAGGAGCGGCCCGGCCTCTGGTCGGTCACCGGCACCGGCGGCGACGTCCGCGCGCCAAACTCGGAGATCGACGTTGGCAACTCCGGCACCACGTTGAACGTGGCGCTCGGAAGCTGCGGCCTGTTGCGATCCGGCAAGGCCGTTCTGACGGGCGACAAGCAAATCCAGCGGCGGCCCAGTGCGCAGCTCGCGAAATCCCTCAATGACCTCGGTGCGTCGGTAAGGGACTTGCGCGGGACCGGCTGCGCCCCATTCGAGGTCTCCGGGCGCCTCCGTGGCGGCGAGACCTCGCTCGAGGCCGTCTCCAGCCAGTACCTCACCAGCCTGTTGATGAGCACACCGCTCGGCGACGGCGACACGCACATCCGCGTGCCACTGCTCAATGAGCGGCCCTATGTCGGCATTACGCTCGACTGGCTCGCGCGGCAGGGCATCACGATCGACGCCGCGGACGACTGGAGCGAATTCCGGGTCCCAGGTGGCCAACGATTCAAGCCGGTCGACCGCCGCATCCCCGCCGATTTCTCCTCCGCGACGTTCTTCCTGGCGGCCGGGGCGCTCCCGGGAAACGCGGTCGCGTGCCGCGGCCTCGATTACACCGACACGCAAGGCGACAAGGCCGTGGTCGAGTATCTCCAGGCGATGGGCGCTGAAGTCGACGTTCGCGCGGACGAAATCCGCGTTGCGTCGCGCGACCTGCGCGGTTGCGAGCTCGACTTGAACGCCACGCCCGACGCGCTGCCGATGATGGCCGTCGTAGCCTGTTTCGCGCGCGGCGAGACGCGCCTGGTGAATGTCCCGCAGGCCCGCCAGAAGGAGACCGATCGCATCGCCGTGATGCGCGAGGAACTCTCCAAGCTCGGCGCGGACGTACAGGAACTGAGCGACGGCCTGATCGTCCGCGAATCCCGGCTCACCGGCGCGACCGTGGATAGCCACGACGATCATCGCGTCGTGATGTCGCTCGCGATCGCCGCGACGCAGGCCAAGGGCGTGACGGCCATCGAACACGCCGAAGCAATGAGCATCACTTATCCCACATTCGTCGAGTCGCTGCAATCGCTCGGCGGCCGCGCCTTCCCAACCGCCTCGACGCCGCAAGGAATCCGCGCATGAACATCGTCATCATCGGCCAGAAGGGCGCGGGCAAGTCCGCCTTTGGCGCGGCGCTCTCGAAGGAAATCGGCCTTCCGCTCGTTGAGACCGATCGCCTCCTCGAACAAATCCACGCGCTCGAGCACAAGCGCCAGCTCACCTGCCGCGAAATTTTCAAGAAGGGCGGCGACAGGGTCCTCCGCGAGTTCGAGCACAAAGCCGTCATCCACGCCGCCTCGCGTGACTGGCACATCATCGTCACGGGCGGCGGCACGTTCGTGAACGCCGAGACCCGCCGCGCGCTCCGCGGCGACGCCATCATCCTGATGCTCACCGCGCCCGCGGAGACGCTGTGGGCCCGCGCGATCGCCGGCGGCGTGCCGCCGATGTTCGAGGGCGACGACGGCCAGCGCAAATTCACCGAACAGACGCGCCTGCGCGAGGAAATCTATCATCCGTTCGCGGACATCGTGCTCGACGCCACGCGCCCGCCGGAACAACTCGCCGCGGACGCCGCCGTACACATCTCCGAGGAACTCGCCGTCCGCACGCGCGCCGCGAACACCTTCGGCGACATCGTCCGTGTGACCTCCTTCGGCGAGAGCCACGGCAAGGCGATCGGCTGCATCCTCGATGGCGTCAAGCCCGGCATCGAGATCGATGAATCCATCCTTCAGGAACAACTCGACCGCCGCCGCCCGGGCCAGAGCAAAGTCGTCACGCAGCGCAAGGAGCCGGACACCGTCCAGATCCTCTCCGGCGTCTTCGAGGGCAAGACCACGGGCGCGCCCATCGGCCTCATCATCTACAACCAGGACGCCGATTCGCGGAAGTACGACGAGATTCGCGACCTGTTCCGGCCCGGCCACGCCGACTTCACGTTTTACAAGAAGTACGGTCTGCGCGACCACCGCGGCGGCGGACGTTCGTCGGCGCGCGAGACGGCCATGCGCGTCGCCGCCGGCGCCGTCGCCATGCACATCCTCAAGCAGCGCGGCGTCGAAATCCGCGCGCACGCCGTTGAGATCGCCGGTATCGCGGCGAAATCGTGCGACTACGCCGTCATCGAGCAGAACCCCGTGCGCTGCGCCGATCCCGACGCCGCCAAACTCATGGAAGAAGCGATCCTCAACGCGCGCAAGGACCGCGATTCGGTCGGCGGCATCGTGCAGCTCGACATCAACGGCGTGCCGCCGGGCCTGGGCGATCCCATCTTCGCCAAGCTCAGTTCCCGGCTAGTCTACGCGCTCTCGACCATTCAAGCCGTAAAAGGGATCGAAATCGGCGACGGCTTCGCGCTCACACGGATGCGCGGCAGTCAGGCGAACGACAACATGGCCGACGGCGGATTCCTGTCCAACCACGGCGGCGGCATCGCCGGCGGCATCTCTACGGGACAGCCGATCCGACTCCGTGTCGCGCTCAAACCCACCGCCAGCATCGCGCAGCCGCAGCGCACGATCGACATCGCCGGACAAAACCGCGAAATCGAGGTCGGCGGCCGCCACGATCCCTGCATCGTCCCGCGCGCCGTGCCCGTCATCGAGTGCATGGCCGCGCTCGTCCTGATCGACGTGTGGGAAATCCAGAAACGGCTCAATCCCGGCTGGGCCGATGCGCGCGACTGATCGCCGCGTCGGCGTGTGCATGGGCTCCCTAGAGTTGAGGCCACTCCGGAGCACCACTCCCCGCCTATGACCCCGCTACCCGACTTTCCGCCGCCGCGGCAGCCCTTCCGCGACGGCGTCCTCGTCACGCTCCCCGTGCAAATCGCGTCGTTCCCGTTCGCCGTCGTCAGCGGCGTGACCGCCGTCGGCATCGGGCTCGACCCGCTGACCGCGATGGC
>CAYUZD010000221.1:0-5753 GCA_964449475.1 uncultured Nitrospirales bacterium | reverse complement strand
AAACGCGTGGTGACGAAGGAACGCGTGCACGAGTACGCGGGTTATGCGTTCCGCCAGTTGAAGTCGGGCACGCCGGGGCCGGTGCACCTCGATTTCGTGGAAGAGGCGACGGGCCGCGAGTCGGAGGTCCAGAGCGGCACGGACCTGGACGCGTATTGGGGCAAGGAACTGTACCGGACGGAGTCGCGTCCGCACCCGGATCCGAAGGAAATCGATCGTGCGATTGAGCTGATCAAGCAGGCGAAACGTCCGCTAATCGTCGCGAGCATGGGTGTGTTCTACAGCAAGGCGTGGGAACAGTTGCAGGCGTTCGCGGAGAAGGCGCAGATCCCCGTGGCGGACGGCGGACCGATGCGCGGCCACTTCTCCGACGGTCATCCGCTGTCGGCGAGCGCGTCGCCGAGCGCGATGTACAGCGTCGATCTGGCGATCCTTGTAGGACAGTATTGCATGCCGGGGATCGGGGAGTATCCGTTCGACGTGGCGTGCAAATACATCCGCATCGATCCGAATCCGAACGACGTGGGCCGCAACATTCCGATCGACGTCGGCATTATCAGTTGCGAGAAGGCCGCGCTCGCGGCGCTCGCGGACAAGTGTCCTGCGATGACGCATGACGCGTGGGTGGCCGAGGTGCAGGCCGCGCGCGCGGCGTTCGACGCGGAGAATGACGAGCATTACGCGCTCGGGAAGACGTACACGGACGCGATACATCCCGCAGTGATCGCGACGGAGCTGGCGAAGTTTCTTTACGAGGGCGACATCCCGCGCGAAGAGGTGACGATCGTGTCGGGCGGCTTCGGCATCGGGCGCTACACGCGCCGGCGGCTGCGCGCGTACCGGCCGGGCCAGATCTGCAACGGCGCTTACCAGTACGGCTCGATCGGGCCGGACGTGGGCTACCTGCTGGGCGTCGGCGTGGCGAAGGACCTCGGCGCGGGCGTGCAGAAGGCGTATCAGGGCGGCCCGGTGGTCGGCGTGACGGGCGACGCCGGTTTCGGGTATTCGGGATTCGAGATCGACACGATGGCGAAGTACCGGATCCCCGGAATCATGATCGTGTACAACAACAACGCGTGGGGCACGTGGTCCGGGTATGCGCGCATGCCGCGCGCGGGCCACATTCATCTGTTCCAGGAGAACCTGCGCTACGACAAGGTGGCGGAGGCGCTGGGCGGTTACGGCGAGTACGTGACCGGTCCGGAGCAGTTCACGCCGGCGCTCGAGCGCTGTTGGAAAGTGGCGTCGGACGAACGCAAGCCGTGTGTGATCAACTGCCAGGCGAAGAAGGAGTTCTGGGACCAGCGCGCGTTCCCGCCGGGCTTCATTGGCACGAAGGTCGAGCCGGGCGTTTCGGCCTACAACCACTAACCGTCGATCGCGCGGGTGTGAATGCAGGATCGGCAGGCGAAGGTCATTCGGGAGCAGTTGGCCGCGTACGCGGTGCGCGGCGTGCTGCGGCGGTTCGAGGAACGGCCGGGTCGAGACGGACGGATCGAGTTTCGGTTCACGTGGCTTCTCGACCGGAATTTCGTGTTGATTTTCGACCCCGCGAAGTCGCAATTGGTGCTGAAGGATCTTCTGCTGTACGTTGCTCCGCGCAGCGACCTCGATCGGGCGATTCGAACGTTCGTCGTGGAGCGCTCCGATGCGAAGCTGCTGCCGCACCGCCGGATCGACGCGTCGCGCGCGGAACTGTCCTGCGCGAACCGGAATTCTCGGGTGAGTTTCGCGCTGACTGTCAAGAGAAACCAATACAAGTATGCGGTGACAAAATTGTTAAACTTTTGCCAGGAGCTGTTCGGGCACTTGGAAAAAGTGGACATTCAATACATGTGGTCGCATATGGGCGTACCCGAGGAGTGATCGGAAAACTGCGAATAATGAGTATGCGTCAACAGCGGGCGGGATGACAGATTGTTACCGCCTAGGCGGCTCTCGTGATATTATCGCGTGTTAAAGATGCGACTGTGTCGTAATCCCGGTGCTTGGACGATTGCCCGGGCGCAACACGGGTTTTGCGGGGAGGATGAGGCTGGAATGAAGACGCTACGGAAACTATTCGGTGGCGCGGCGGCGATAGGGTTGGCCTGCGCGGGCACGATGGCGAGCGCGCAGCAGGGAGGCATCACATTCACCAAGGACGTCCTCCCCATCCTGCAGAAAAATTGCCAGGAGTGCCACAGACCGTCGGGCGCGAATTTGTCGGGCATGGTCGCGCCGATGTCGCTTACGTCCTACGAAGAAGCGCGGCCGTGGGCGAAGGCGATGGCGACGGCGGTATCCACAAAGAAGATGCCGCCCTGGTTTGCGACGGAAGCGTTCCACGGCGTGTTCGAGCTCGAACGCGGCCTGACTCAGGACGAGATCGACACGATCGTGCGCTGGGCGGAAACGGGCGCGCGCCGGGGCGACCCGAAGGACGCGCCGGAGCCGATCGAATTTCCGTCCTCGACCGGTTGGCTGATGGGTGAACCAGACGTCGTGATTCCGCTCCCCGAACCATACTGGGTGGCGGACGAAGTCGAGGACATTCAGCCGAGCTTCTCGATGGTATTGACGGACGAGATGTTGTCCGAGGACAAGTGGGTGCACTGGATCGAGTTCCGGCCCGGTTGCAACATCATTCATCACGGCGGAGCGAGCACGCAGCCGCTGGATGCCGAAGGCAAACCGGTGGTCGATCCCGTGAGCGGCGGCAAGCTGATCGGCACGGCGCAGGGCGACGGCCCGGACGTGTGGCCGGTGGGATTCGGCAAGCTGGTCCGCAAGAACTCGCGGTTCACGTTCAACATTCACTACAACAAGGAACCGGGGCCTGGAACCGGGGTCTGGGACCGGTCATCGATCGGGATTAAGTGGCACACGGAGCCGGTGAAGCACATTGTCCGCTCGGCGGGCGTGAGTTCGCGCGGCTGGGAGATCCCGCCGTTTACCGAGGGCTGGGCGGTGGGCGCGGCGCGTACGTTCGACGAAGACAGCTACATCATCAACATGATGCCGCACATGCACTGGCGCGGCCAGTCGGCGAAGTACGAGCTCGTGTATCCGGACGGGCAGCGCGAAATGCTGCTGGATGTGCCCAAGTACGATTTCAGTTGGCAGATGACCTACACGTACAAAGAGCCGAAGTTCGTCCCGAAGGGGAGCCGACTCGAGGTCACGATGGCGTTCGACAATTCGAGCGACAACCAGTACGTTCCGGATCCGGAGCGCCCGATCGGTTTCGGCTCGATGACGAAAGACGAGATGAACATCGGCTGGACGGAATGGGCGAACTACGAGCCGATCGAGAACTTCGAGACGCATGACTTCGGGACCGTGGGTACCGGGGTCGAGGACCTGGACGAATAGCGAACGCTAGATTCCGGCCAGCGGCCGGTGGGGAAAGGGCATAAATGAATCGAATCGCGATGTGGAGCGGCGCGGCGGCAATGGCGTGGGCGGCGGCAATCGGCGCGCAAGCCGAGGAACGCGTGACGTTCACGAAGGACGTGCTGCCGATCGTTCAGGCGAACTGCGTGACCTGCCACCGGCACGGCGGCGACAACATCTCGGGCATGGTGGCGCCGATGTCCCTGATGACCTACGAGGAAGTGCGGCCGTGGGCGAAGGCGCTGGCCAAGGTGGTGTCAAGCAAGCAAATGCCGCCGTGGTTCGCGTCTGAGGAATACCACGGCGTGTTCGCGAACCAGCGGACATTGACCCAGGCGGAGATCGACACGATTGTGAGTTGGGCCGAGACGGGCGCCGCACGCGGCAATCCGAGCGACGCGCCCGCGCCGGTCGAGTTCCCAGACAACGGCGGCTGGTTTACGGGCAAGCCGGACCTCGTGGTGCGGATGCCGGAGCCATACTTCGTCGCGGACGACGTCGAGGACCTCTACACGAACTTCGTGACGGAACCATTGTCCGAAGAACAACTGCCGAAGGACCTGTGGCTGCGGACAATCGAGTGGCGCGGGGACAGCGACGTGGTGCACCACATTGTCGGTTCCGCGAGCGTGAAGGATGAGAACGGCGAGACGCTGAGCTACGAGTTGGGTTCGATCGCGCCGGGCGAGGAAGGCACGATCTACCCCGAAAGCTACGGCAAACTGCTGCCAAAGGGTTCGCGTATCCACTTCAACATGCACTACCACAAGGAATCCGGGCCCGGCACGGGCAAATTCGACCAGTCGATGGTCGGGTTCCGGTTCTGGGACGAAGAGAAGGATCCGAAGATCCGCCATGCGGTGCAGCGGTCGGGCATCTCGAACCACTCGTTCGAGATTCCGCCGAACCACGGGTATTGGCCGGTGGGCGCGGCGATGGTGTTCGACACGGACACGAGCATCCTCGCGCTGCACCCGCATATGCACCTGCGCGGGAAGGATGCACGATACATCGCGTACTACCCGGATGGAACGGCCGAGGAACTCCTGTGGGTGCCGTCGTTCGACTTCAACTGGCAGCTTGACTATACGTACGCTACGCCGAAGAAGATCCCGGCGGGTACGCGCGTTGAGTTCACCGTGCACTACGACAACTCGGTGGACAACGTGCACAACCCGGCGCCGGAAATCCCGATGGTGTGGGGCGGCCCGACGACGATGGAAATGATGATCGGGTACATCTCGTACACGAACTCGGAACCGAGCGACAATCCGTTGCCGGTGGCGCGTCGCGCGTTCGGACCGTCGGCGTCGGACGAAGCGACCGACTGACGGGCTGGCAAGGCGAGGAACGTTCGCGCTCCGGAATCCTTGTGTCGGCGTTGGATTCCGGAGCGCTTAGTTTGTAGATTGAGTGTGCGGACCGGCGGGCTGGCCGGCATCGAATGGAGAGGACGACTCTTATGACGTGCAGAATCGGGCTGTGGTTCGTAATGTTGACGTGCGCGGGCGTGTGGGCGTGCGCGCCGGATGCAGCGGCGCAGGACCAACCGGCGGCGCAGGACCAACCGGCCGCTGCAGCGACGCCGCCCGCAGCGACTGAAGGCGAATCCGCGACCGACGACCCCGGGGCGGACGAAGGCGGCCAGCAACAGCGCCGGAGGCGCATGGTCACGACGACGACTGCGCAACTCAAAATTGGCGACAAGTCGATCGGCATGACGGCCGGCATTCTGAAGTCGGACGGTCCGGACTACGAGTCGATCGCGAAGCTAGGCGACGGAAACGTACTCCTGCTGACCCGGAGCCAGGCGATCAAGCTCAAGACCGACCTGCCGCTCGCGTTCGGCGATGTCACGATCAAGACGGAAAACGTCGCGAAGGACTACGCCGGGGTGTACGGCATCTGGCTGAAGAAGACGGCGGACGGCTGGCACTTCGTGTTCAACGAGAAGGCGGACCTCTGGGGCACGATGCATGACCCGTCCGCCGACGTCGCGGAGATTCCCGTGACTTATACGAAGTTGGCCGAACCGGTCGAAGCCATGAAGTTCGAGATCCCGCAGGACGGTCAAGGCGGCGCGATCAAGATTTCCTGGGGCGAACACGAGTGGTCGGCGCCGTTCACGCTCGCGAACTGAACATGCTCCGCGCCTGCGTCGTCACGATCGCGCTCGCCGTGTCCGCGGGCGCATTCGCGGGCGATGTGGACACTGCGGCCGGGGAATGGCCGACTTACGGCGGCGACCTCTACAGCCGGAAATACTCCCCGCTCGATCAGATCACGCCGGATAATTTTTCGCAGCTTCAAGTCGCGTGGCGGTGGAAATCCGTCGACGATTGGATCAGCAAGAGCGTCGCCGGCGGCGAATGGTGGAC
>CAYUZD010000220.1:0-5759 GCA_964449475.1 uncultured Nitrospirales bacterium | reverse complement strand
GCGAGGTCGGCGGTCGCCGCGAACGTCAGCGATTCCGAGTTGAGGCAATAGCGCATGCCGGTCGGCTTCGGTCCGTCGGGGAAGACGTGGCCCATGTGCGACTCACAACGCGGACACAGGATCTCCGTCCGCACCATGCCGTAGCTCAGGTCGGGGCGCTCGAGGATGTTCGTCTCGCCGACCGGCTGGAAGAAACTCGGCCAGCCCGTGCCGGACTCGAACTTCGCATTGCTCGCGAACAGCGGCAGCTTGCACGCCGCGCAGAAGTAGATGCCCTCTTGCTTGTTGTCCAGCAACCCGCCGCAGAAGGCCGGTTCCGTGCCCTGGTTGCGCATGATGCGGAACTGCTCGGCGGTGAGGATGGCCTTCCATTCCGATTCCGGCTTGAAGACCTTCTTAGTCAGGACGGGATCGGTCAGGTGTCCGTGTTCGTCGATCAGGCGCACGTAGACCGAGTCGGACTTCTCCTTGAGCATCATGGGTCGCTGTCCTTCCGTATCGCCCGCGCGCGGCGTGCTGTCGATGAGCGGCTCGTCGTCGGCCACGCTACACCCCGCCATCGTGACGGCCAGCGCCAGCGCGGCCCCGGTAACTAAACGTCTCGTTTGCATTCCAGTCCCTCGCTTTCTGCGGGCTGGCCTAAAAGGCCAGCCGGTATCCCCGGTAACAATAAACCTTCGCCCGAGGCGATGTCATTCCCCTGTATTCGCGGGGGGTTTGGGCACATGTCACGAAGTAGAGGCGGGTTTTGGAGTTATCATGGTTACACCGAGCGCACGGAGCGCAGTGCGCGCCGAGGTCGGTACGATGCGAAGACCCTGGGCCATATACGGACTGCTAGCTGTTTTAACGTCAGTCACCGGAATACTCCTCTACTTCATCGTGTCGTCCGAATACGAGTTTCGCCGAGATTCAGAGAATCGGAAGCGCGAGCAGGCTGAGACTTATGGCGAATGGCATCGGCAGCTATATGCGAATTACTGGTCTCGACGCTACCGACCTCCTTTAGAGGAACTCTATGAGATTCTGAACGACACTTCTCGAAGAACTGAATGGGGAGATGTGATTCGCACGATCGCGAGTTACGGACGTTCCGAGGAGTCTAGCCGGAGACTTCTTGAGTTTGCACAGACAGACGACCCGAGTGCTGTGCTCCGCCCGCAATTGCACGGAATGAGCATTACGAAGATGGAGGCTCTTATGCTCTTGAGCTACACAGGTTCGGACTCTGAGAAGGACTTGTTGTTGGCCCTGTTTCTTGATGAAGCCGAATCCGGGATTAATCTGCCATGGCTTGACCGCCTTAACGCCGATTCTGACGAGGGTTGCTTGAACATGAATGTCCTTCGCGGCCGCATCGCGATAGGGCTCGTGTGCGATGGTGACGAAACTTACGAGTCGAGAGTCCGTGAGTTTTTTGAATCGCTTCGAACCGGAATGGAAACTGACCCAGGTCTTAATCGATGTGATGAAGGATTGTTCTGGATTCTTGTCGATTCCCTCGCGGTCGGCGATGCCATAAAGGAGCTCCACCGAAATGCGTTGCTAACTCCGCCGAGCCCTGGATTTAGCCGTAGCCATCGCGTGAAGTATGTGCCGCGCGACGAAGAGTCGATTCGACGAGCTTCTGGACCAGGACCGATCTATTGAGGGCGCGTAGTCGCCAATCTCTTTCGCCCCTACGGGGCTAGTCGGTTAGAGTGTCGGGTACCCAGGGCGTCGCGAGCTTTCGCTCGCTTTGCCCTGGGCTAGTATCTTGCGCCCCTACGGGGCTTTCCCGTGAATTGCAATAGAGAGTAATCGGTACGTGCATTCTGGCCGTGTCAGTCAGAGCCATACCCTCGCCCCGTACGCCGAGATGTTTGCGGCGTCGTTTTGTTTTGCGTGCATGGCGGCGGCGATCCACTGGCTGGGCGGTTGGGTCCACTGGTCGATGGTGTCGTTCTGCCGAATGTTTTTCAGTGCGGTGCTGCTGATCGTCCTGGCGCGGGCGCGAGGCATCCCGATCCTTGTCATCGGTCCGCAGGCGATGTGGGTCCGGGCGGGCGCGGGCAGCCTGGGCATGATCGGCAACTTCTACGCGCTGACGCACCTGCCCGTGTCCGATGCGACGGCGATTTACCACACGATGCCAGTCTGGGTGGCGCTGATCCGCCGCGCGGTCTACGGCGAGCGGCTCGCGTTTGTCCAGTGGGCGTGCGTGTGCGCCGCGGTCGTGAGCGTGTTCATCACCGAACAGGCGTCGCCTGAGGAGTTCAACCTCGGCGTCGCGGCGGGGCTGGGTGGCGCGTTCTTCTTCGCGATTGCCACCATCGGCATGAGTTTTCTCGGTCAGCATCATCCGCAGACGATCACGATCCATTTCGCGATCGTGGCCAGCGCGGTGTCGGCGGCGATCATGCTGTTCAGCTTGCCGGGCGGCGAGGCGCTGCTCCCGCCGAACGCCGCGGTCGGGGGGATGCTGCTTGTACCCGCCGTGCTCGGCAGCCTCGCGCAAGTGCTGATGGCCGGCGCGCTCGGCCGCGGGCACAACGTCACCGTCGTCATCGTCGGATTGTTCCAGGTCGTCTTCGCCGGGATCTTTGACGTGTTCCTCTGGGATCGCAGTTTTTCCCCTTTGAAGCTGTTGGGAATCGCAATAATCGTCGGTTCCGTAGCGGGAATGGCGCTTGGACGCCGAAAACATGGCTGAAACGCCGGATCTGTGGCAGAATTGAACGGATTACAAATCGGACAGGGGACGGCCGCGGGAGCGCGAGTCGCGGGCCGGATCAACGGACAACGGATAACGAGATGACAGAGGCCGAAGCTAAGAACGTGCTGCACGACGTGGTCACGCGATACCAGCGCAACTCGTATGACCTGTTGCGCGAGGCCGCGCACCGCGGCGAACGCATCAACGGACAGGTCCCCGGACCGTCCACCGGCACGCTCTACCCGATCATCATCGCGACGGAGTGGGCCGACGCGTCCGCGGGCGACATCCGCGTAACCGTCGTCGTGCACGACCACGGCGCGAACCGGTTCGGGTTTGTGGCGGCGGACTTCGTCAAGTCGCCGGATCCCGCCGGCGCGTAGCTCCGGGCCGGGAGGCCCATGCCGTATGCACCCCCTGTCGCACCACCCGAACGCGCGGCGGCGTGTCGCCCCGCGTACCCTGACCCCCGCACTTGGCGCCGTTGCGGCGTGCCTGTTCTTGGTGTCGTGCCAGTCGAACGACAACGTCCACTTTGATCACCATACGGACGAGACGCGCGTTCCCGAAGCGCAGCGAATTCTGTTTGAGTCCGACAATCGCTACGTCGCGATGGACCTTGTCGAAGCGCGCACGAGCGGCATCGTGGACGATGACGCGGTCGTGGCCTATTTGATGGTGCCATGGTCCGGCCGCGACGGGTTCCACTTCGGCAATCCGGGCGTCGGCGTCGGTTGGTCGTCCGTCGCTGCCGAGTTCTCGGAGATGTTCAATCCGAAGAGCGAATGGAACGACGGACTGAAGCCGATCGACTGGTCGGCCGACCCGGAATCGTCGCCGACCACGCGCGAACTGGCCGAATTGTCCATCCAGCGGAGCACGATCTGGGATCCGTCGTTGATTCAGGAGATCGATGCGGGCCGGCGGCTCCAGATTCTGGACTACGGCGAGGTCCTCGGCGGCCAACCGAAGCAACTTGAGATCGCGGGGCCCAATCCGGAGAATCGCGCGACCGATTGAGCGCGCGAGTGGATCGCCGCGCCGCGATCGGACCCGGATTAATTCGTTCGAGGCGTCCCCGCGTGCACACGACCGATCTTTCCGACAAATACCCCGACCTCGTCCAGATTCCCGAACCGATCTTCGGCGATTTCGGCGGCATCGAGACGTTCTCGGGCCCGATCGCGACCGTGAAGACCTTCGAGGACAACACGCTCGTGCGGGCCGCACTCGAGACGCCGGGCCGCGGGCGCGTACTCGTCGTGGACGGCGGCGGCTCGATGCGGTGCGCGCTGCTGGGCGACAACCTGGCCAAACTGGCGATCGCCAATGGCTGGGCCGGGGCCGTCGTAAACGGTTGCATCCGCGACGCGGAGACCATCGGCGAGCTGCGCATCGGCGTCAAGGCGTTGGCGACCCATCCGCGCAAGAGCGCCAAGCTGGACTACGGCTGGGCCGAGGTCCCGGTGACGTTCGCGGGCGTCACTTTCACGCCGGGTCACTATCTCTACGCCGACATGGACGGCATCGTCGTCGCGCCGCACGCGCTTTCGCTGTAACTCCGTGCGCATGCGCGTGCGTCCTTAACACAGCCCATCCGGAGGGACCATGGCCGACCGAACCGCACTCTCGTCCGGCGCGACGCCGGAATACGCCAACGCGATGATGAAATACTTGGGCGACCGCGAACCGCTGGAGTCGCTGGCCGCCGCGCCGGCCGACGTGCGCAGGGCGGTCGCAGGCCTGACGAAACCGCAGTCGCACACGCCCGAAGCGCCGGGCAAATGGAGCGTCGCGGCGGTGGTGCAACATCTCGCCGACGTCGAAATCGTGCTCGGGTTCCGGTTCCGCAAGGTGCTGGGCGAACCGGGCACGCCAATCCCGGCGATCGACCAGGACCTCTGGGCGGACCGGCTGAATTACCTGACCACGGACGTCCCTGGCGCGCTGGACGACTATGACGCGCTGCGCCGCGTGAATCTCCGGCTGCTGCGCACGGTCACGCCCGAACAGTGGAACCTGTTCGGCATCCACGAACAGCGCGGCAAGGAAACGATTGAGTACATGGTCCGGCTTTACGCCGCGCACGACCGATACCACCTCTACCAGATCGACCGCATCCGCAAGGCGATCGGCGCCTGACGTGTGGCGGGCCAAACCTATTCGACCTTCGGCGGCGTTCCGCCGAGTTGCATCGCGCTGGTCATCAGATAATTCCGCGCATTCGCGCTGATTTGCTGTTGCGCGATGGCGATCAGGGCTTCCGCCTTGACCTGTTTGGCGGCGGCGTTTGCCGGGTCGAGCGCGAGCACGTGGTCGGCGAGTTCGGCGGCCCACTGGTGGTCATCCGCGGCGAACGCGGCCTGCGCCTTTTCGAGCAGCGCGTCCGCACCACCGGCCATATCCGCGACGCGTTGCGCGCGTTCGGCGGGCGCCAGCGGGAACAGGTTTGTCGGATTGCCGTCGAACCAGCCGAGCATCCCCGCGAAGATCGAACGCACGGCCCACGGCACGGTGCCGTAGAACTCGCGCAGGTACGGCTTGGCCGCGAGATCGTCGGGCAGTCTGACTTCCTGCACGAGCTGGTCCGGCGTGAGGCCGCGGTTCATGCCGGCGATGGTCTGCATGTACACGGCGTGGATCGCGTCGCGGTAGTCCGTCAGCACTTCCTGGATGTACGCCTCGCCGGAGAGCGGCCGCGAGTGGCTCGGGACCAGGTGTTCCGGCTTCTCCGCGAGCACGAGGTCGATACTGTCGCGCCACTTGCGCACGTCGCGGTATGGCGTGCCGCGGATCGCGTACAGATTTGGAAACGCGAGGTAGTAGTTGTCCCCGGCGCAGAGCACGCGCTTCTCCGGCAGCCAGACGTACAACTGGTCGTCCGTCTCGCCCGGCGCGTGGACGAGCTTCAGCTTGACGCCCGCGACGGTCAGTTCGAGCGCGTCGTCAAAGGTTCGCGTCGGCTTCATGTAGTCCAGGCGCGCGCCGGGATCGAGCACGAGCTTCGGACCGATGCCCGCGTTCGGCCGCGCGTCGTCCGGCAGCGGCACGCCGAACTGCCGCA
>CAYUZD010000219.1:0-5762 GCA_964449475.1 uncultured Nitrospirales bacterium | reverse complement strand
GTGGCGGCGAGACCCGCGGCAAAAACCCATTCGCGGCGCTGGACGAAGCTGGCGGCCTGGAGCAGGGACGCGGCGAGGCTGAGGTACCAGAACGCGGGCGGAACGACGGACTGGCGGCGCTTCTCGGTGGCGAACCACTGGACGAGGAATCGCGCGGCGAAGAGCGTCTGGCCGGCGACGCCGATCGCCAGCCAGAACCACACGGCGCGGGACACGTGCGCGGGAGCGGCGCTGACGTGTTCATACTCGTTGCGCCAGACGTGGACGAGCAGGACGACGGCGGTCAGCGCGACGGCAACCGAGATGCCGTGGGCGGCCCGGTAGCGCAACGGCGTCAGCGTGCCGCGTTCGCGCCAGATGTGGACGAGATTGCGGCTGTAGACGACGAGGTTGAAGCTTTGACTCAACGCACCGACGGGGGATTGCGTGACGACGGCGAAAATCATGAGCAGCACGGAACCGATGCTGCTCATGTACCAGAACAGGATCGGCATGACGCTGCGGCCGGCACGCTCGGACGCAAGCCACTGGACGTAAAACCGCCCGTAGAAGATGACCGCGCCTGCGATACCGAGCGCGTGCCAGAACGGACCGATGCCGGCCGGTGCGCCGCTGTCCACTCAGTCCTCGCTTTCGACGTCGGGAAATACGAGGCGGCGCTGGAGCCAGGCGACGCCGACGAGATCGAAGAGTCCGCGGCCGAGCCGGTTTCCGATTCCGTATTTCGAGACGCCGAACTGCCGGGCATGGTGGCGGACGGGGCATTCGGCGATGCGCATGCCGGCGGATTTCAGGACTGCACCGAAGAAGCGGTGCGCGCCGTTGAACGAGACGAGATAGCGCACGCACTCGCGGCGGAAACCCTTCGTGCCGCAGCCGGTGTCGCGCAGACCGTCGTGCAGGCACCAGTTGCGGACGCGATTGGCGACGCGGCTGGAGACTTTTCGGACCAGGGAGTCGTGGCGCTCGGCGCGGTACCCGCAAACGCAGTCGTAGTCTGCGAGCATCTCGACGATCTTGGGGAGGTCCTCGGGATCGTTCTGCAGATCGCCGTCGAGCGTCAGAATGTACTGCCCGCGCGCGGCCCGCATGCCCGTGAGGAGGGCGGCGGACTGGCCGAAATTGCCGGCGTGCCGCACGAGGCGGAAACGCGCGTCCGCGGCGCGCACCGCGCGTACGGCGTCGGCCGTGCCGTCCTGGCTGCCGTCGTCCACGAGGACGCACTCGGCGGGCGCATTGAACCGGTCGAAGACCGGGCGGATGCGCTCGGCGAGCAACGGTACATTTTCCCGCTCGTTGTAGAGCGGGATGACGATACTGATCGACGGTGAATCGGACATGAGCGCGACAGACGACAATCGTTAACCGCGAAGACGATCTCGAGTTAGTGTGCCGGGCGCCTCTCCCCCGCGCCGCGAGCACTGCCGTAGAAAAATGGCGACCTACCCGTTCGAAGCAATGCGCGCATGATACCATGTGCTCGAAGCATGGATACATCCTGAACACGCCGGATGCAGCGAAGTTCAGACCCGGAGTGGATTGGAGAGCGTTACAAACGTGCGAAGTCGAATACCCATCCCGACGGGTCGTCCACAATGAGCGCCGGCGCCACACCGCCGTTCGATCGGCGCGCGCTTCAATTTCACCCGCTCGATCAACGGATTAGCAAAGTAAACATCGCGCGCGATGGTGTGAACCCGGACGCGCCTGTCGAACATCTGTCGCCGGACGTTGTGGGCGCGGTAAAGGAGTTGTCCGCGCGCATCCGGTCGGCCAAGAAATCCGGCGCGTCGCGGATGCTGTCGTTCGGCGCGCACACGATCAAGAACGGGCTCGCGCCGGTGCTCATCCGATTGATCGAGGGCGGTTGGATCACGCACCTGGCGACGAACGGCGCCGGGATCATTCACGACTGGGAGTTCGCGTTCGCGGGCGTGAGCAGCGAGGACGTGCGGGGATACGTCGCGGAGGGGAAGTTCGGCGCGTGGGAGGAAACGGGCCGCTGGATCAATCTTGCGATCGCCGCGGGGGCACACGACGGCCTCGGGTACGGCGCGTCGGTCGGGCGCCTGGTCGAACAGGAGCGGTTGGATTTACCGGCGCAGGACGCGCTGCTGGCCGAAGTTGCTTCGGCGGCGGGGACGGACCCCGCGCGATCCGCCGCGGCGGCGGATCTGCTCGGCGTGATGCGCACGCTCGGGCTGCGCGGCGGCACGATCGCGGTGCCGCATCCGAGCAAGCGATTCGGGTTGCAGGCGGCGGCCTGGCGGTTGGGCGTGCCGTTCACGGGCCACCCGATGTTCGGGCATGACATCATCTATGAACACCCCGCGAGCTGCGGCGCGGCGATCGGCCGGACGGCGGAGCGGGACTTCCTCGAGTTCGCGGCGTCGGTGTCGAAACTCGAGGGCGGCGTCTATATTTCGGTGGGATCGGCGGTGATGTCGCCGATGGTGTTTGAGAAGTCGCTGTCGATGGCGCGCAACGTGGCGTTGCAACAGGGCCGCCGGATCGAGGACTTCCTGATCGTGGTCGTCGATCTGGCGGAGGCGAGCTGGGACTGGTCGCAGGGCGAACCGCCGCAGACGCACCCGGACTACTATCTCCGGTTCAACAAGACCTTCGCGCGGATGGGCGGACGCGTGCGTTATCTGTCCGCGGACAACCGCGTGTTCCTGCCGGCGCTGTTGCAGGCGCTCGAGGGCGTCAGTCGAGCTTGAAGTCCGCGGGGACCTCGACGTAGACCTTGCGTGGCTCGTCCTCGGTGAGCGTCCAGACCTTCATCAACAGGTTCTTGCCGGGCTTGGCTTCCTTGCGCAAGGCCTCGATGAACTCTTCGCGCGTCTTGATTTCCTGAAACCCGACCTCGACGACGACATCGCCACGGCGGACTTCGGCCTTGCTCGCGGGACTGCCTTCGACGATGGCGGCGACATAGAAGTCGGACGGTTGCTCTTCCATCTTGCGGCTTTCCATGAACTCGGGGTTGAGTTCGAGTTCGGCGATGTGCATGCCGAGCAGGTCCCGGCCGTAGATGGCGGCGGTGCGGCCGGGGAACTCGGCGACGACGATGTCGAGTTCGACTGGCTTGCCACGCCGGATGACTTCGATCTTCGCGGTACCGCCGGGCGTGATATCGGAAATCGTGTTGATGAGGTCGGTCGACTTGTGGATGTCGCGTCCGTTGATGCGGCGGACGATGTCTTCGGGCAGGAGATTGCCGCGTTCGGCCGGGCCGCCCCACGTGACGCGCGCGATGTAAGAGCCGTGGGCGTCCGGCAAGTTGTGGGCATCGACGAAGGCCTTCACTTCCTGGTTGTCGTCGGCGGCGGCGTCGGCAATGTCGCGCACGGATACGCCGAGCCAGCCGCGGATGACTTTGCCGTGGGCGATGAGCTCGGGGACGACGGCCTTCACGCGATCGACGGGGATGGCGAACCCGATGGAGTTGGCGCGGTAGACGATGGCGACGTTGATGCCGATGACTTCGCCATCGATGTTGCAGAGCGGGCCGCCGCTGTTGCCGAGGTTGATGGCGGCGTCGGTCTGGATGAATTCCTGGAAGCGCAGTTCGCCGGGTAGTTCGAGGCTTTCGCGGCCGAGGCCGGTGACGTGGCCGTAGGAAAAGGAACCCGTCAGCCCGCTCGGGCTGCCCATCGCGATTGCGAACTGGCCGACCTTGAGACTCGACGAACTACCAAGATGGACCGGGCGGAGCGGCTGTCCAGACGGATCGATCTTGATGACGGCGATGTCGGAGTCGGGGTCCTGCCCAACGACGGTTGCCGGGAACTTGGTACCGTCCCAAAGTTCGACTTCGAGCGTGTCCGCGCCCTTCACGACGTGATTGTTGGTGACGATGTGGCCGAGTTCGTCCACGATGAACCCGGACGCGGTGGAACGCGGGCCGCGCTCGGGCAATTGCGGGTGTGGCGGGGTTTCGGGGCGTTCTTCGCCGTCGCCTTCCCCTTCGCCTCCCGGCGGTCCGAAGAAGCGGAACAGGTCGTTCATCTGTTCCATCTCCTCGGCGGAAATCGGGCCTTGCGCGGAGATCTCGACGACGCTGGGCCGGACTTCGTCGCTCAGTTCGACGAACGCGGACTCGAACTCCTTGAGCAGCGCGGACCGCTGGGCGTGGGCGGGCGCGGCGAGCAGGATGGCCACCGCGATGGACGCGCCGATGCATGCGAAACGACTCACGAAACACCTCCTTCGATCGGGGCGGCGGGCCGGCCGAGAATCCTGCTGCGCAGGGCGTCCTCGAGCGCCGCCAGCTCCGATGAATCCGATACCTTCTCCCCGTGCAACGAAATGTAGAACGAATCGCGGACGCGCCGGGCGTCCGTCACAATGCGGGCGGTGGAAACGTCCATCCCCCGTTCGCGCAATGCTTTGGCTATATCATACAACAGTCCCGTGCGGTCGCCGGTGAGGATATCAACGACGGTGAATCGGCGCGAGGCGAGGTTGTCGAACCGAATCTCGGTCTTGACTGGCACGGGCGGGTGCAGCAGGGCGTAGACACGGCGCTGGCTGGTCTGCACGAGCGAATCCACGCGGCGCTCCCCGGACACGACGCTTTTCAACACTTTGCGGAGCGCGTCCATTTCCCCCGGCGTAAGCGCGTCGCCGCGCCCGGCGCGGACCGCGCGGAAACAGTCGACGGCGACGCCCGAGCCGAGGGTAAACAGGTTGGCCTCCTGGATGTCGACGAACTGGGACGCAAAGCAGCCGCTCACTTCCTCGAACAGGCCCACGTGGTCGGGCGCGCAAATGACAACGTCAGTCATGCGGGCGCCGTCGCCCGGGGTGATCCGGATGGCGACGCCGTCGCGGCCCGCCTCGGCTACGCAGGCGACATGATCGGCGATGGCCTGCGGAGAGAACGCGGCGAGATAGTGCGCGCCGAGATCGCGGATCAACTCGCGGACCCGGCCGCGGAGGTCCGGTTCGAGCAGCGCCTCGACCTGGGCAACCTTGGGATGGTCCCAATACACCTCGCCGGCGACTTCGGCGAGACCGGCGAGCACGCGCTCGGCACGGAGATAGAGCTTGAGCAGAAGCGCGCCCTTCCAGTCGTTCCAGACGTTGGGACCGACGGCGGAGAGGTCAGCGTAGGACAGGAGCAGCAACGCGCGGAGCCGGTGTTCGGATTTCATCGTGTGCGCGAAGGCTTCGACGATGTCGGCGTCGTCCACGTCGCGGTAGAGCGCGATGTGGGTCATCAACAGGTGCTGCTGGACGAGGAACGCGACGCGCTCGATGTCGTCCTCGGGCAGGCCGATGCGCTGGCCGATCTGCCGGGCGAGCAGCATGCCCTCCTCGGTGTGCGCTTCGCCCTTGGCCTTGCCGAGATCGTGAAGCAGGAGCGCGATGACAAGGATGTGCGGGTCGGAGAGGTGTTCAAGCGAGACCTTGAGGAAGTTGCCGATCGTGCCTTCGACCTGCGGAATGCGGCCGAGCGCCTCGACGGCGCGTAAGGTGTGTTCGTCCACGGGAAAATGGTGGAAGTCCTCGTAGCGGACGACGTCCTGGATCGCCTTGAACTCGGGGAGATACCGGGCGAGCAGGCCGCTGTGCGCCGCCTGACGCAACGCGAGCCCCGCCTGGAGCGGACGGCCGCACAACGCGACGAAGAACCGCCGGACGAGCGGGTTTTCGCGGAACGTGTCGCCGGCGAGGTGGAGGTTGGCGGTGACGCGATCGAGCGTGTCGTGGCCGAGCGGCAACCCGCGGCGCGCGACTTCCCAGAAGACCGACAT
>CAYUZD010000218.1:4032-5766 GCA_964449475.1 uncultured Nitrospirales bacterium | reverse complement strand
GCGCCGTTGAGGAAGACCGGCTGGCCGAGGCCGTCGGCCTTCATCTGGTCGCACAGGTAGCCCGGGAAATCCGCGCTCACTTCGCGGCCGCCCTTCTCGAGCGACTCGACGTGGCACGCGAAATGGATGATGGTCGCGCTCGGTTTGCCGTCCTGGCCGATGGCCTGCAGTGTCGAGATGGCCGGGTCGAGCAGGCCGGGATTGCGCGCGTTGCGGAACAGTCCCTGCACGCGAATGCCGTCCATCGGCATTTCGCGCGAGGCCGCGCGGAGTTCCTTCACCGGCTGCATCGCGTCCAGCGCCTGCTGGATGCCCGCGACGGTCTGGTCCTGGATGTGCTTGATGTATTCGACCGGGTAGTGGCCGTACACGCCGATCGTGTCGCCGGACGCGTGGTTGTGCGACGACGCGACGATCGTGTGATCGACGCCGAGCGCCTTCGCGCGATCGCGGATTGCGAGGTTGTCCGCATGCCCGACGCCGAACAGGTCCGCGCCGACGAACGCCACCGTCAACGCGCCGTCGCTAAACACGACAATGCGCGACTTCAGCGGCTGCGCGACGGTGTACCGGTAGCCGAGCCAATCCTCGCCGAGGGGGGAGATGTCGACTTCCGCGGCGCCCGCCTTAAGGCCGCGCAACGGCGCCGGATGCGCCGGCGCGGGCTGAGGACCTTCGCGCAGGTGGGACAGATCGACGAGGGCGCGTTCCCCACGCGGCACGCGCGGCGCGCGCTGCGGCAGGTAGGCCACGCCCGTCGTGCGCCCCGCGGTATCGAGCGAGAACCGGACGCCCCGGCTGGTGTAATCCAGCATGCGCCACGTCGCCATGCGCAACTCGTACTCCGGCGCGCCGAGCTTCGCTACGATGTCCTCGTCCGTCGCGAAACCCTCGGGGATGGTCGCGGCTTCAATCTCGGCAAGTTGCGACTCGGGTTTGTCGCCGTGCATGTGAACGACGTCGACCAACCCCGGCCGGCCCTTCGCCGGGTAGTACATCTTGAAGTTGTACCACTTGCCCGCGTACTCGGGTTCGCCGAGCGCGGCCTTGACCTTCTCGAGCGTGTCGAGTCCCGGCACGAGCCCATGATACGAGACCGCGGCCGGCGGCGCGTCCGGCGCGACTATGCCCTTGACGGCCTGCGCGTTCGCCGGTTGAGCGGCGCACGCGACAAGTCCGGCGAAGATGAGCAATCGGGTTCGGGATGCAGCGTTCACGAGAAGGTCCTCTGAAGACGAATCGTCCTGGGTCGCAATTCTAACAAAGCACCGCGGGTCGCCACGGAGCCGAAATGAAGCGATCCCGATCGGGTGTTTATACTCCGGAACTGGCGGCGCGCGTACCCGATCGGCTGCGGAACATCGTGTACGCCGTGACGGGGCCCAGGCCGGCCCGGGAGTCGGATGTGACCGAGATCACGTCGATGGAACAGCTGGACCGCGTGCTTGCGGAAAGCGGGGACGCGCCGCTGCTGCTTTTCAAACACAGCACGACCTGCCCGATTTCCTACGGTGCCCACCGCCGTCTGAACGATTACCTCCAGAAATCAGCCGAGGCCGGCGCCGCGATTCCCGCGACGTACCTCATCAAGGTCATCGAATCGCGCCCCATCAGCAACGCCGTCGCCGAGCGGTTCGGCGTGCAACACAAGTCGCCGCAACTGCTGCTCGTCGATCGCGGCCGGTGCCGGTGGAACACCTCGCACTACGACATCACGGCCGAGAACATCGACGC
>CAYUZD010000218.1:2807-3932 GCA_964449475.1 uncultured Nitrospirales bacterium | reverse complement strand
GCGTGCTACGATGCTCCGCCTATGGACATCCGGTTTCGTCCCGCACAGCCGTCCGACGCCGAGGCCGCCGTGCCGCTGATGTACAGCTCCGGCCCGGCGACATTCGACTACATCTTCGTCACGCGCTCGCGCGATGAAGTCGCGGAGTATCTTCGGAGTGCCTTTCGCGACGATCGGGGCGAACTCGGTTATGCGAACCACGTCGTCGCGGAACTCGACGGCGACGTCGTCGGACTGGGGGCCGCGTTCAGCGGCCGCGACGGCATGAGGTTCCTGATTGGGGGCCTCGCCGGCCTGCTCTCGTTCTATGGTCCGATGCGCACGCCGGCAATCGTCTCGCGCGTGCTGCGCGTCGAGAAGATCATCGCGCCGCCCAAGGGCGACCTGCACTACGTCGCGCACCTCGGCGTCGCGCCCGACCTCCGCAGCCACGGCATCGGGCAGCGGCTCGTCGAGCACCTGCTCGACGCCGGGCGCGCGCTCGGCCGCAGGACCGCGGCGCTCGACGTCGCCGTGCACAACAAGCGGGCCTACGCGCTCTACGATCGCATGGGGTTCAAGCCGGCGTATGAGCGGACATCGACGCTGAAGAACAAACATTCGCATGTGCCGAGCCACATCCGGATGGAACTCGCACTCTAACGGGATGAAAGCAAGGAGGGGCACCATGAAGACTCGAATTGCGGCACTGTTGATTGCGATTTCGCTCGCCGTCCTGCCCGGCTCGCTGCCTGTTCTCGCGGCAGACGAGGACCCGGTCGCCGCGGCGATGAAGTCGCTCGACGACTACATGGCGGCGTTCAACGCGCGCGACCCGAAAGCGTGGGCGGCCACGCTGAACTACCCGCACATACGCATGGCCAGCGGGACGGTGCGCATCGCGGAAACGGCCGGGCAATTCGCCGAGGAGATGGACTTCGAGGCGTTCGCCGCGCGCTCGGGATGGGACCACAGCGCGTGGGACAAGCGCGACGTCATCCATGCCGGGCCGGACAAAGTCCACTTCGCCACGACCTTCACCCGTTACGACAAGGACGGCAACAAGATCGCGACGTACGACTCGCTGTACATCGTGACGAAACAGGACGGCCACTGGGGCACGCTGGCCCGGTCGAGTTTCGCGCC
>CAYUZD010000218.1:0-2707 GCA_964449475.1 uncultured Nitrospirales bacterium | reverse complement strand
ACTCGCGAACGCCGGTTTCGGCGTCAACGGTCTCTTCGAGAACCTTACGCTGGACGACTACCGCCGGCAGTTCGAGACGAACTTCTTCGGCGTGTTGAATACGGCCTACGCGGCGCTCCCGCACCTCGTCGCGGCAAAGGGCCGGTTGGGAATCGTGTCCAGCGTACTCGGGACGATTGCCCGGCCGACGATGTCGGCCTACACCGCGAGCAAATTCGCCGTCACCGGCCTCGCCGAGGCGATTGCGTACGAATTGCCCGCGCGCGGTGTCTCCGTCACGTGCATCAGCCCGGGACTCGTCGCCAGCAACTTCCGCCGGGTGGACAACACCGGCCGGTTCCGGCAGGACTGGAAGGAGACCGCGCCGCAGCGCTTCATCGTTCCTGCCGACCGCGCCGCGCGCGAGATTGTGAACGCGCTGTACCGGCGCAAGATCCACGCGGTAATTACGGGGCATGGCCGCGCCGGAGTGTTTGTCTTCCGCCATGCGCCCTGGCTCGTACGCTCTGCCCTTCGCCGGGCGACGAAGGGACGCCTGGAAAAGTTCGACCGCTCGAAGCGCTAACCCAGCTTGGCCAGCAAATCCGGCAAAAGACTCACGAAGTCCCGGATTTCATCCCGCACCCGGATGTAGTGGCCCATCGCTTCATCGTCCGACGCCGCCGATTCCGCCAGCCGTGGCGGATCGTCGAAGCTCTGGTGGAGCTTCTTCGCCACGCCAGGAAACACTGGACAAGACTCGTGGGCGTTGTCGCAGACCGTCACGACGAAGTCGAACTCGATGTTACCCAGCCGGTCGATCGTCTTGGAACGATGCGCCGAAATGTCCACCCCCGCATCCGCCATGACTTGGACAGCTACCCGATTCAAGCCGTGCGCCCGAATGCCGGCCGAATGAATGTCGAATCGATCTCCAATAAGGCGCCTCGCCCAGCCTTCCGCCATCTGGCTGCGGCAGGAGTTTCCCGTGCACAGAAACAGGATACGGGGCCTGGATCGAGCCAGTTCGTCGAAGTACGCCTCCATGGCGGCAGTTCCATTCATGAACGATTTAGAGTTTCCGTCGCGAGTTCAGTTGTCATCGAACGTGGCCTATGTCGAATTTATGGAATTTATGTTCTTTCGCCGTTGACGCCGTGTCAATTGCCCGGATACAGTTGCTGTGGACCTGCCGGGGCGGTTAGTCTAACACGCCTTCAGTGGGTCGGAATGCCCAGGGGGTCGACTTAGCGGAAGGAGACCACCGCAAGAGGGCAGAGTGGTGTGCGGGAGCGCGCGCGTGGATTGGGGCCATGCGCACGCAGGGAATTCCTGCGCGCGCGGATACTCTGACTAGGTGAACGGGGAGTGTGCCTAGCGTATGCGGCGTTGGACAGTTATCCTCATTCCACACGACCGGGGACAGCGGAGGTCTTTCAACCTCAGCAACGTCCACCTGTGGATCGGTGTTTCCGCCCTCGCGCTCCTCACCCTAATGAGCGCGTTTTTTTATTACCAGGGCAGCCAGTATCGCGACGAGGTCGGGTTCCTGACCCAGCAATACCGGGACTTGGAGCTCGCGATCGAATCCCAGGGGCTTCCGGCGAATCTCGACGAACAACTGGCGCAACGCGAGGCGCAGATTCGGGCCGAGTACGAAGCGCGAGATGCAGCGATCACGGCCGAGTTGAGTCGGCTGTACGAGCTCGAAAAGGCCGCCCGCATGGCGACCGGATTGTTGACTCGCGAGGAGCAGGTACAACAATCCGTCGAGGCCGCCAAGGACGGCAAGGGCGGACCGCCGGACACCTCGATTGAGGGCCTGCGCGTAGACGATTCGGACATCAGCCCGCCGGAGATGTTGCAGGGGTTGGCGGCGCCCTCGGCGGACTTGATGCTGGAAGAAATGCGCCTGCGCCTCTCGAGCCTCGGCCAGCTCGTCGAGGACGCGCACACCGAGCGCGACAAGCGCGCCCACACCCCGAATTCCTGGCCGACCAAGGACGCCAAGCGCCGCATCAACTCGCGATTCGGCCAGCGGCGCGACCCGATCACGAACAAGTGGAAGCACCACGGCGGGGTGGACATCACCGCGGACTACGGTTCGAGCGTGCTGGCGACCGCGGACGGCGTCGTGCTGTTCTCAGGCTACGACCAGTATCTCGGGAACCTCGTGCAGATCGATCACGGCTACGGCATGCAGTCGTGGTATGGACACATGAGCAAACGCTCGGTGAAAAAGGGCGATGTGGTGAAACGGGGGACGGTGCTTGGCAAAGTGGGGAGCACCGGCCGCAGCACGGGACCGCATATCCATTATGAGGTCCACGTGAGCGGCAAACGGGTGGACCCACGCACCTACATGGGGTTATGACCAATGCTTGAGAAGCGCAGACCGCTCGACGAACACAACGTATCGACGATTATCGGGCCCGGCACGAAGATCAAGGGGGACATCATTTCCAAAGGCACCGTCCGGATCGAGGGCGAGGTCGAGGGCCGGATCGAATGCGAGGACACCGTGGTTATTCACGAGTCCGGCAACGTCAAGGCCGACATCGCGGGCGGCCAGGTGATCATCAGCGGGACCGTCCAGGGCAATACGACGGCCCACGATCGCCTTGAAATCACGAACCAGGCCAAGGTCATCGGCAACATCACCGCGCCGCGCATCAGCATCGCGGAGGGCGTGATTTTCGAGGGCCAGTGCACCATGAAGGCCCCCGGC
>CAYUZD010000217.1:0-5771 GCA_964449475.1 uncultured Nitrospirales bacterium | reverse complement strand
TTGTCCAGCCGCTCGTCCGGCACGGGCACAATCGCGCGGTTCGGCTCGATCGTGCAAAACGGATAGTTCGCCGCCTCCGCGTGCTGTTCCTTCGTCAACGCGTTAAACGTCGTGCTCTTACCGACATTCGGCAGCCCGACGATACCCATCTTCAATGCCATACTTACCTCGAAATGAATGCGGCGGCGTGCCAGGCGGATTAGCAGGAATGTCAAAACCACCCTTGGGAAAGGCGCGCATCATACCAGTGCGGGCAGCGGACTTTCGACGCGCCGTCAGGCGGCCCCGTCAAAGAACTCAACCAGACCCGTCTCGAGATGGTACAGTGCGCCGAGGATGCGCAGTTTTCCGTCCTGCACGCGCCGCTTGAGCACCTCAGACAGCGTCTGCAGGTTTTCGACCGACACATCGACGTGCGCACGCACGGCGTTGTCGATGATCGTCAGCGGATCCTCGTCCAGATGCTCCCGGTGCAGCCGCTCGACCACCGGCCGGATGCGATCCACGATGACGGTCAGGTGCGGCGAATCGATTTTCGTATCGTGCCGGATCTTGTCCACGGTCGCCTGGATCGCGCCGCACCGCGTGTGCCCCAGCACGACCACCAGAGGACAATTGAAATTCTCGACCGCGAACTCGATGCTCCCGATCGTGGACGGCACCAGCACGCCGCCCGCGACGCGGATTACGAAGAGGTCGCCTGGGCCCTGATCGAACAGGATTTCCAGCGGCACGCGCGAATCCGAGCAGCCCAGAATCACCGAGAACGGCGACTGACCCTCTGCGAGTTCGCGGATGCCGGTGGTGAACGAACGATTGCTGACCAGCGGTTCGCCGCGCGAAAATCGCAGATTGCCCTGCCGCAATCGTTCAATCGCGTCGTCCGAAGAACGCATCATACGTCTCGATTCCTCTTGCTCACAGAATCCATCATCGAATCGAAAACACGGCCACCAACGCACTATTCCTCGTCATCACCGTTCTCCGCGATCTCCATCGCCACCATACCCTCGGGTACGACGAGCGCAATCAGCGTGTCGCCTGCGCGCGGTTTCGGGGGATCGACCGGGGTAAACGGCCGCGGCATCCCATCCTGGACCACGAGCAGTGGAAGAGCACGCGCGCCGTACTCCGCCCTGAATGCGTCAAATCCCTGTTCGTCCGTCAATTCTACGCGCCGCACTTCTCCGCCCTTGCGCAACAAATCAAGCAGCCGATCGTGGCCGTGTTCGCTCGAGAACAGCGTCCGCCCGCGGAGTCGCTGCGCCACGGGTTGGCGGCGGGCCTGCGCATCGCGCGGCACCGATAGTTGATACACACGCGCGCGGCCGAATAGCTCACCATACCGGAGCGCGATGATGCTATTTACTTCGTCATTGGACGTCAACGCAAGCAAGCCGCCGATCCCCGACAGGTCAATCTCCTCCTCCGCCTGCTCCGAGAGGATGTTGCCGTAGTACACCTCGAGTCCCTCCCGGCGCGCGGCGGCGACGTGACCGTAGTTCGTGTCCGCCAGCAGGACGCGCACGCGCGAGCTGGTAGTCAGCGCCTTCGCAAGCGCCCGCGAAAACCGGTTTCCGCTGACGATTAGCAAGCCCGTGGGGTTGGGCTCTGTCAATTTCAACCGTCTCGCGAAGGGCCGTGCCGTCAGGCCGTACACGGTGACTGTCGCCGCGATGATGGTGTACGTCAATGGCGCAAGCAGATGGGCGCCTTCCACGCCCGCCTCCGTCAGCCGCGATCCGAACACCGCGGACACCGACGCGGCCACGATTCCGCGCGGCGCGACCCAGCTCAGAAACAACTTTTCGTTTCGCTGCAGGCCCGAAAATGCCGTCGCGGCGAACACGGCGGCCGGCCGAACGAGGAAGAACATCGCTCCGAGAAACACCGCTGTCGCGAGTGGCAGCGCCTTGAGGTCGTCCGGGTTCAGCGATGCGGTCAACACAATGAATAGCGCCGCCACGATCAGCACCCGGACGTTTTCCTTGAATTCGATGATGTGGTGTACGTCCGCGGCGCGCTGATTCGCGAGGTAGATGCCCATCAGCGTGACGGTGAGCAGGCCTGATTCATGCTGGATCACGTTGGACGCAGTGAGTCCCCCGACGACGAACATGATCGTGACCGCGTTCTGTAAATAATCCGGCACCCAGTAAAGTCGAAGCAACTGCGTGAGCGCCCAGCCGCCTCCTAGGCCGATCGCCGTTCCTGCGAGGATCGTCTTCACCACGCCAACGACGGAGATGTATCCGACGGCGTCGTGGGCCTGGATACCTTCAAACACGAGGAGCGCGATTGACGCACCGAGCGGGTCGGTCAGAATGCCTTCCCATTTCAGCAACGCATCGACGTTTCCCTTAGGCCGGATTTGGCGCAGCAGCGGCCCAATCACGGTCGGCCCGGTGACAATGCAGATCGCGCCGAGTAGCAGGCCGATGGACCATGTCGTGCCAAGGATGAAACGAGCGGCCGCCGCTGTCCCGAACCACGTCACAATGGGGCCGATAGTGAGAACGCCTCGCAATGCGGGCGCGATCGCGCGTACGTCCTGCAGACGGAGACTGAGTCCGCCTTCGAACAGGATCAGACCGACGCTGATCGAGACCAGCGGCATCAGGACATCACCGAAAATAACGGGCGGATTGAGCCAACCGGTGAGGGGACCCGCGATGAAGCCGGCTACGAGCAAGGGGATAATCGCCGGGAGCCGAAGCCGCCACGCGAGCCACTGTGCGCCGATGCCCAGTATGGCGATGCTGGACACGAATACGAGAAGTTCCTCGTTCATGTGGGTCCCCGCGGAGGATCAACCGCGCGCGAGATCGGTCAGCCGTGCGCGACGGTGGCGCACACTCTAGCAGTCTCACGAGTCGGGATTCGACCCAACGCACTGGCGATTGCAATCCGGAGGCTGTACAGTGGACTGCCGACCGGAAGGAGAACTGTCGCATGCCGAAACTCTTGAACCGTGAGAACACGTCGCGCGCGATCGTCGTCGCACTGATCGTCGCCGCAGCCACGTTGTTTCACGCGAATCCACGTGTTGCCGTCGCCGCGCCGCCGGACGGGCACGACGTGACGCTCGCCGACGCGATGCGCGTGATCGACGCGGCCATCAAGAAAGCGCAGACAATCGATACGAAGATGAACATCGCGGTGATGGATGCCGGCGGCAACCTGAAAGCGTTCGTGCGGATGGACGGCGCGTATCTCGGCAGCATCGACATCGCCATCAAGAAGGCGAAGACGGCCCGCTACTTCGACGCGCCCACCGGCGTGCTTGGCACCATGACGCAACCGGGCGGGCCGTTGTACGGCCTCGAAGGCACCAGCGGCGGACTCGTGACGTTTGCAGGCGGACTGCCATTGAAGAATGCCGCCGGCGCCGTGATCGGATCGATCGGCGTCTCCGGCTCCAGCGTCGACAACGATCTGGCCGTCGCCGAGGCAGGCGCCGCCGCGTTTTAGCTCATCGCCAGCGCGCTGCGGCTCACGTGTACGAACGCGACGAATCCGCGCCCGCCGTCGTCCTGCTCGCACGTCTCCACTTCGCCCCGCATCGCAATCGGCAACCCGCGGTACGTGAGGCACTCGAGTTCGAGTTCGACCGGCGCGCCCGGCGCGACGTAGCGGTTCAGCTTCAGCGCGATGTCCCCATGCCCGAGGTTTCGCGCCAAGGCGACTCCCTCGACGTAGTCGCCCTGCCGGTAGCGTGCACGCCCCTGGAACGGGGTCTTCAGCGCCCGCGAAACGACGCTCGCGTGCAGCGCACTGTCGCCTTCAAGGTCAGCTAACGCTGGCGCGCCCAATCCCATCGTGCCCGTCATGGTTTGTTCTCTCGTTTGCCCCGAAAGCCGTTGAGTCATGCTGCTCTAAGCGCAATGACCGTACCATCCTGAAAAATCGCCTAAATCATTGATACAAAAACTGTTACACGCGATAACCTGTCAATAGTTTACCCGGGCTGCTTGGTATTTTTATCCAACTTGCTCGCATCGAAACCACGCCGTGGCGCGCTACGCCAATCGGCCGTCCACCGCGCGATTCAGGCCTTCAGCGCCTCAGACCGCCTTCATCGCGTCCGGCCCGCAGAGTTGAGATGCACCCCAACGCTCCCTAGAATGACCGCTTCGGGGTGGGGAAGTTTGGAGAGAGCGGCAGGCATGGCGTTTCTCACGCGGCATGTGTGGGTCTCCACCACAATTGTCTGCGCCGCCGCGTGCGCACTCTTCGCCCTCACCTTCTACCCGCGCGGAGTCGATTTCGAGTCCCGCCTCGCCCACGCCGCCGAGCGTCAGCGCGTCCATGACCTGATCGCACAGGCCACCGTCTCCCTCGATCACTTCGACGTCGCGTCCGCGCGCGCACTCTACGAGCAGGCGCTCGCCATCGACGAAGACGTTTACCAGGTGCATCTCCTCCTCGGTCTCGCCGACTACGAAGATGGCGAACTCGACCACGCGTACAATCACTTCGACCGCGCTTGTTCCATCTGGAAGTTCAGCCCAGACGCGCATAACAGCCGAGGCGTGATCCTCTGGCTCAAAGGCGAGCGCAAGCGCGCCATGAGGGATTTCGACAAGGCGCTTTCGTTGAACCCCGACTTCAAACGGGCGAAGCTGAACCGCGGGCTGGCTTGGCTGGAGTTGGGCGATCGAGATCGCGCAAGATTGGACTTCGAAGCCGTCCTTGCCTACGAGGAGGCTCAGGGAGGGCAGGCCGCACTCGCCTCAATCAGCCTCGGGGTACTTGACGCGCTGGACAACCGCTATACGGCGGCGGAAAAACGCTTTTCATACGTCTTCGAGTTCGATGTGCCCGTCAAGCAGCGTGAAATGGCCTTGTTCAACCGCGCGCGGGTTTACGACGCGATGGGCAAAGCCGACCTCGCTCAACGCGATCGCGACGCGCTCAAACAACTGGAACAATCGTCCGCAGCCGCGGCATCGGCCGCGCCGGACGCGTAATCATCCCGGACACAGAAAGGATTGGGGCCCAAATGATTTTCGAGTACACGAAGAAAGTGCAGGACCTCCGGCGGCGCGTCTCCGAGTTCATGGACGAGCACGTCTATCCCAATGAACACGTCGCCCACGAACAACTGAACGACGGCGACCGCTGGCAGCCGCTTCCGATCATCGAAGAACTCAAGCCCAAGGCGCGCGAGGCGGGCCTGTGGAACCTCTTCCTGCCCGAGAGCGACCTCGGCGCGGGACTCACCAATCTCGAATACGCCCCGCTCTGCGAGATCATGGGCCGCGTACCCTGGGCGCCGGAAGTGTTCAATTGCTCCGCGCCCGATACCGGAAACATGGAGGTGCTGGTGCGCTACGGCACCGACGCGCAAAAGAAACAGTGGTTGCGGCCGCTGCTCGAGGGCGAGATCCGTTCCTGTTTCGCAATGACCGAGCCGGCCGTCGCCTCGTCCGACGCGACCAACATCGAGTCCTCGATCGATCGCGACGGCGACGAATACGTGATCAACGGCCGCAAGTGGTGGACGTCCGGCGCAGGCGACCCGCGGTGCAAAATCGCGATCTTCATGGGCAAAACCGACCGCACCGCGCCCAAGCACGTCCAGCAGTCGATGATTCTCGTCCCTCTGGACTCGAAGGGCATCACGATCAAGCGCATGCTCACCGTCTTCGGCTACGACGACGCGCCTCACGGCCATGCCGAAGTGCTGTTCGAAAACGTCAGGGTTCCGGCGTCGAACCTCTTGCTCGGCGAAGGCCGCGGGTTCGAGATCGCCCAGGGCCGCCTCGGCC
>CAYUZD010000216.1:4569-5775 GCA_964449475.1 uncultured Nitrospirales bacterium | reverse complement strand
TCCTGCTTGCGCATCAACGTGTCGCGCGCGAACCACTCGATGCCCTCCGCGCCCACGATCGTCGTCTGCACGTCGATGTACTTCCGGTGCGACTCCAGCAACCCTTCTTCGGGCGTCCGCGTCTTGTACGCCATCACCCGCCCAAACACGTTGTCCCCGTCCAGCTTCGTGTCGCCCTCGGGAGAATCCGGCTTGAGTGATTTCAGATATTCGTACGCCAGGTCCCACGCGGGACCCTTCAGCAGCCGGCCCCAGTTCTCGTACCGATCGACGATCATCCTACCCCCAAATCCCGCAGCAGGTTCTTCACCGCCGCGCTCTCCATGCCCAGCCGGCATTCGCGGGTATACGTCCCCACGTGCGGCGTCAGCAGCACCTGCGCATACTTCGTCAGCCGTCCGGTGTACGGTTCCTGCCAGAACGCGTCGAACCACGCCCCCGCGACCTTGCCCGAATCCAGCGCGCCCACCAGCGCGGCCTCGTCCACGAGTTCCCCGCGCGCGGAGTTCAGCAGCAGCGCGCCGTCCTTCATCGCCGCGAATTGCTCCGCGCCAATCAGCGTCTCCTTCCCCGCCGCGTGCAGCGACACGATGTCCGCCAGCGCCAGCGCGCGCCCCAGATCGTGTTCCCGCGTCGCCCCGCCCACGATCTCGTCCGGAGGCAGATACGGATCGTACACGAGCACCTGCGCGCCGAACGCGCCCGCAAGATGCGCCACACGCCGCCCGATCCGCCCGTACCCGATCAGCAGCAAGTTCGCGTCCGCCAGCCCCTGCCCGATCGTCTTCTTCCATTCCCCCCTGTGCAGCGCCGCGTCCGTCGGCGCCAGCCGCCGGCACAGCGACAGCATCGCCGCCATCGTCAGTTCCGCCACCGCCTGCGTCGGCCCTTCCGGCGTGTTGGACACCTTCACGCCCCGCGCCGCCGCCGCCTTCGCATCGACGTTGTCCATGCCAATGCCCACGCGCGCGATTGCCTTCAGTGTCGGTGCGGACGCGATCACCTTCGCGTTCAGCGGTTCGAGTCCCGCGATCAACCCGTCGACGTCCTTCAAATGCGCAATGATCTCCGCCTCGTTCAGCCGCCGGCCGAACGGGTTCGGCACGATCTCGCATCCCGCCGCCTGAAGCATCCGCAGCGGCGTGTCGTCTTCTTCCGCAAACGACGATGGACCTATCGCGACGCGAACGGACATGGAATCCCTTC
>CAYUZD010000216.1:0-4469 GCA_964449475.1 uncultured Nitrospirales bacterium | reverse complement strand
TACCGCTTCGACGACGGCATGTTCTCGTAGAACCGGTTGCCCGTCGCCATGAACGACTCATCGCTCTCGTAGATCGCGTACACCAGCTTCATCACCTGGTAGGCGTCGTCCGACGTGCCGCACGCGACCGGCGACCCCGTCAGGCAACTGTCGACGAAATCCTGGATCTCGAGTTCCCACGACGGGTCGTTGTCGAAGTACACGACTTCCTCCGTCGGCTTGCCCACCGCGAACCCCTCATCGAACCGGTTCCGCGCAACGGTGATCGTCTCGTCGCCGTAGCTCCGCGTGGACGACAGTATCCCGCCCACCGTCAGGTATCCCTGCGACATGTACAGCTCCAGACTGAACTTGTGCTTCCATTGCGTGCTCGAGCTGTGCAGCATCGCCACGCGCCCGTGCGCGTCGCGCAGCAGCGCGAACGCGTTGTCCTCGACCTCAATCGGCCAGAACGACGTGCCCACCATGCCCTTCACCTCGACGAAGTCGCCGCAGAAGTACCGGAACAAATCGAGCATGTGCACGCCCTGATCGAGCAGGATCCCGCCGCCCGCGGTCTCTTTCCGGCTACGCCACACCTGTTCGAAGCCATGTCCGCCCGCCTTGCCATAGATCCCCCGCATCCACAGCAGGTGCCCGAGCCGCCCGCTGTCCATGATCCGCTTCGCTTCCATGATCCCCGCGTGGTAGCGGTGGTTGAACCCGAACTTGAGCTTGAGGTCCGGCCGCTCACGCTCCACGCGGACGATTTCCTCGATGTCTTGCATCGTCCGGCCCGGCGGTTTCTCGCTGAACACGTGCTTGCCCGCCTTCAGCGCCTCGACAATCGCCACCGGCGTCACCGAGTTCGGCGTCGCGACGAACACCGCGTCCACGTCCGACGCGACCACGGTCCGCCAATCGGTCGAACACTGCACGTCCGGGTACTGGCTGAACAGGTCCGGGTTCGGGTCCGCCCCATGCGTCACCGTCGTCGCCGGGTGCTTGAGCAACTCGCGATAGCGAATGCCGCCCATCTTCCCCAGCCCGATGATCCCGCACCGTAGCGTCTTACTCATGCATGAGCCCGCCGCATTCGAGCGACCGATCGGCACCCACTGTCATCCTGAGCGACAGCGAAGGATCTCGCGCACCGATCGCCGCGCGTACGCGAGCGCACATTGGTCAGCCTGTCATTCATACGCCGAATCCCAAGCCTCAGTGCGCGAGGTACCGCCCGCGCTGCATCGACACGTACGACTGAATAATGTGCATGATCACGCTGAACACGTCCTCGACCGGGCCGTATTCGTCCTTGGTCGACGGCGTCACGATCGCGAGGTGCGCGATCTTCGCGAGCTTCCCGCCGTCCATCCCGCAGCATCCGATCGTATACCCGCCGTTCGCGTTCGCGTACTCGACCCCTTTCACGATGTTCGGGCTGTTCCCGCTTACGGACAGCGCCATCACCACGTCGCCCGGACGCATGTTCGCCGCGAGCTGAATCGAAAAAATCTGCTCGAACGACGCGTCGTTCCCCAGCGCCGTGATCGAAAACGCGTTGTCGCACAGCGAGATCGCGCGGAACCCGGGCTTCCCCGGCACCACCGTGTTCGCGCTCAGGTCGTTCACCCAGTGTCCCGCGACCGCGCCACTGCCGCCGTTGCCGATGATAAAGAACGACTTGTGCTCCTCGGCGCATCTCCCGATGATCTCCGCCGCCTTCGAGACGCCGGCCACGTCCAACCCGCGCACCATCTCCGCGAAATGGTCCACGTACCGCTGCGCGTACTCGCCCACCGTCGCCGACGCGTCGTACATCTGCGCGATCTTGTTCGTGCGCTTGCCCGTCTGGGCCGAATTGGCCGTGGTCATGTGCTTACTCCTTCGCGGCGCGACGCGGCGACGCGGACGTGAGAACTCAACCGGTGCTTTTGCAGGTATTCCTGGAAGTCGTGGTGCGCGAGCCGGTCGCGCTCGTCGATCAAATACCGGATGAACCGCGGCAACGCGATCGTCGGATCGTTCCGCGCCGCATGCATCACCAGCTCGACGTCGAGCTGCCCCGGCGTGCTCAGTTCGACCGTGTTCAGCCCGCCGTTCTCGAGCAACACCGTGATCCCCTCAATCGACAACAGGTTCAGATGCTCCGGCACAAAAATATACGGCGTCTTGTCCCACAGCGTCTGCAGGTCGAACCCGCTGATCGTCCGCGTGGTCATGAAGAACATCCCGCCGATGTCCAGCATGTCGGACGCCGTCTTCACGAGCTCCAGCGGCGAAAACTGGCTCTCCAGTTGTTGGAAAGCCGTCACCGCGCCCGCGTTCCGGATCGGCTCGTGAATCACCTCGACCCCGCGCGACGCGCACTCGTCCTCGAGCCCCGGCAACGGGTTCAGACTATAGAGCCGGTCGAACAACTCCAGCCGCGCTATCTCCTCGAAGATCGCCGGCGAGTTCGTCCCGATATCGACGTACGTCCGCGAACGGCTTGTGCCGTGCTCGTCGAACAGCCGCCCCATCCAGTTTGCGTGCGACCGCAACAAGTGCCGCCGCCGCGCCTCCTGGGTCTCCTTCGCGTAGTGCTTCACGCGGTACGCGCTCGCCTCGGAGTTCCGGTAATACTCCGCCAGCGCCGCCTTCGTCGGACGCGGCGACACGAACACGCTGCCGCAGTCCTGCGCGAGGTTGTACCGGAACCCGTCCTTCTCGAACGCGAACGCGCTCGACCGACCGCCCGTCGACGGGTTCGCCACCTCGACCAGCTTCGACGGGTCCCCGAAAAACTTCTTCGCGTCTTGCACGGACAACCGCTTGAACTCGGACAACAGCGTCGGAGGACGGATCTCGGCCTCGTGCAGTTCCGAGGTCACCACCACATGTTTCATGTGCTACCGCCCGTCCACGTCCCGGCCCGTATCACTCGCAAAAATAGCCGCCGGGAACCTTCCAAAGGCGGCCACAACGGGCCAAACCGCGATTATAACGATCACGCAAGTCGGCCACAATGAACCCACGAATAATTCACCACGAAGCACACGAAGACCACGAAGAAATCACCACTCGCCAACAAAAACTGCCGCGCAGAACCGCGACCCTCCCATGTCATCCTGAGCGGAGCGAAGGATCTCTTCGCGAGGCAGACGTCACTGGTGCGCGAGATCCTTCGCTCCGCTCAGGATGACAATCGGGGTTATCTGCGGGAATCTGCGTCATCTGCGGACCGGGGTTCAGCAGGTCGAGAGCCACCCTACTCCCCCTCCCGTCCCAACCGCTCCAACGCCGCAATCGCCAACGGATCTCGCTGCTCCGCCGCCATTCGATAGAAGCGTTGGGCTTCGTCCAAATTGCCTAGCGTTTCCTCGTGCGCGCCCTGCCAGTACAATGCCGTCGCAGATTTTTCTGCCTCCTCTTTCGCTTCTCGAAACGCTGCAAACGCAAAGTCTATGTTTCCCAATAAAAGCGACGATACTCCAAATTCCAGATATGAGAATCCTGGAGATTCGACATGGATCTTTACATCAGCAGGGATCGCGGCTGAATTCCGCTGTATCATGCTCACCTTCACGTGTAGTCGACTCACGTTCTCAAATGCGTCCAACACTCGCCGCTGGAAGTCCGGACTGCAACGGCTCATGCGATCGATTCGTGCCTTTGGATCCCACTTCAAACCAAACAGAGAAAAACTCGGGATCGTATCGAACCACGTTTCCCAGTGATTCTGGAAATCCTTGTAGGATTGACTAAATAGCCCTTGTGCGGAGTGAATCAGCGCGAGCCCATAGTGTGCTTCCCCCGAATCCCCATGTTCCGTGAGCACGTCCGAATAAATCTTCTCCGCCCCATCCAAATCCCCATTCCCCATCTTCGCCCGCGCAACCAATAACTCCGCGATCGGCTTGTCCTCCGCACTCGCGATCTCCACGCCCCGCTGCGCCACCTCGACCGCCTCAGCCCCCCTGCGTTCCTCCAACAACCGGTTGATAAGCAACCCGCGCACCATCAGCGACGACGGGTCCACCCGCAGGTAGTCCTCGTACTCCCGCGCCACGCGCGACCCCGTCGCGGCCTCCGCGCGCGCCATCTGGTTCGCCTCGAACGTCTTCAACACCACGGCATACCCATACCGCGCGTACAGCGCCGTGGCCGCAACAAACACCGCCACCAGCGCCGCCGTCAGCAGCAGCGCCCACCGATGCACGCGCGATTGTTTCTCATCTTCACTCAATCCAATATTCCTCACTCCGGGACGGTCGCGCACGAGCGCAAGCGCCGCGCGCACTCAAGACTACGAGAACTCGCCCCCGCGACTTCCGCCCCAATTGTCATTCCCGCGAAAGCGGGAATCTCCCCTTCATTCCCAAATCCACCCCCCCGCGAGAATTCCTACCACCCCTCAAGTGGCGCAGGCGTCCCCGCCTGCGTGCTTTCACTCCCGGGTTTCCGCCATTCTACCCGCCGCCGAGACGCCCACGCATGCCCGACTCCCA
>CAYUZD010000215.1:0-5781 GCA_964449475.1 uncultured Nitrospirales bacterium | reverse complement strand
CATCGCGAACGCGCCGCCGAGCAGGAAGAACACGAGGATCGTGGCAAGATACATCACCGCGATGCGCTTGTGGTCCTGCGTCAGGATCCACGACTTGATCGAGTGGTCCCAATTGAGGTAGTTCGGCTCACGCTCTTCGGCGTGATGCGAAACCACCGTCGGTTTTGCTACTACGGCCATAGTCTGAAGCCTCACTCAAGTTGTCACCGGCGCATGCGCCGGAGCGTAACCGTCCTCTAGTTCTGCACCGCGGGAGTCGCGGCCGCCGCGCCGGCGTCTGCCGCCGCTTCCTCGCCGGCCAGCGACTTGATGTATGCGATCAGGTTCGACACGTCCTCCACCGAGAGCTGGTTCGCGAAGCTCGGCATCAGCGCCGTGTACCCGTCCACGATCCGCTTGCTCGAATACAGGATCGACTCGAACAGGTAGTCCTCGTTCTTCAACACCGATTCGCCGCCGACCATCAGTCCGGTCGAACCGAACACGCCCTTGAGATCCGGTCCGCGCGCGTCCTTCAGCCCGCTGTGGCACGTCACACACCCGCGCTGCTGGAACAGGAACTCCCCCGCCTCGACCGGCGACTTCTTGGGGCCGCCCGCGAGCCATTCGACATACGCCTCCTGCGAGAGCACGGTCACGTGCCCCCCCATCAGCGAATGCTCCGTCCCGCAATACTCCGCGCAGAAGATCGGATAGGTGCCTTCTCGCGTCGCCTCGAACCACAGATGCGTAAACCGGCCGGGGATCACGTCCTGCTTCACCCGCATC
Source organism: uncultured Nitrospirales bacterium (assembly GCA_964449475.1). GTDB lineage: Bacteria > Hydrogenedentota > Hydrogenedentia > Hydrogenedentales > VFKU01. The sequence continues at coordinate 5,013 of CAYUZD010000215.1, read as the reverse complement.
GCCGGCAGGTAGTAATCGTGCAACACGTCCTGCGACGTCATGTTCAACAGAATCGGCGTGTCCACCGGAATGTGCAGGTCGTTCACTTCGCGCACGCCGGTCGGATGTTGCACCTTCCACATCCATTGCTTGCCGATCACGTCGATGTTCAACGTGGACTCCGGCGCGTTCTTGTAGTCCGCGTACAGCTTCGCGCCCCAAGCGAACACGCCAAGGAAAATGATCCCGGGGATCACGGTCCAGGTGATTTCCAGTAGCGGGTTTTCGAGGTGCTGCGACTCGCGCGGATTGTTCGGATCGCGGCGGAACTTGATTCCCAGGAAAATGAGCGCGGCGAAGGTGCCCATGGTCGACACGACGGAGATCACCGTCAGGAAATAGAACAACGGATCGACCTTCTCCGCGAACGTGGACGCCTGCGGCGGGATGATGTCGAAGTTCAGAAAGTTGTTGAGGATTTCCATTCGTTCGCCTCGCTCAATGGGTGCCCTGGGGATGCGTCGCGGCCGGAGTGTTCACGCCCGCGGCCGGGCCGCCCCCCTGTTGGCCACGCTTGTTCCGGCGCCAACGCACGTACAGCACCGTGTACATCGTAGCAAATCCAAGAATCATCAGCCCGGCCATGATCCGCATCGCGCCGATGATGTAGAACCCATACCTGCCCGTTGCCGGGTCGTACTGGAAGCACAGGAGCACGAGCTGATCCACCAGCGTGCCGATGCGTCCCTGTGACGCTTCCTGCAACCCGAACTCGACGTCGCGCGCGATGTACTCCGTTCCATAGTAGTACCGCGCGACGCGGCCCTCTGGCGTCAGCACCATGATCCCGCCGGCATGCGCGTATTGATCCGTGTTCGGGTCGTAGGCATACCGGAACCCCACCGTGCCCGCGAGCCGTTCGATCGCGACCTCGTCGCCCACCATGAAATACCAGCCGTCCTTCGCGCCGTCGCGGTGCAGCCGCTCGAGGTGCGCGGCCTTCTTCGCAGCGGCGAGTTCCGTCGTCTCGCCCGGATCGATGCTGACGGTAATGACGTTGTAGTCGTCACCGATCTCGTACTTCATCGAGTCGATAACGCCTTCGACGCCGTTCAGCATGAGGTTGCATAGCATGGGGCACTCGTAATACACCAGCGCGAGAATGGCCGGTTTGCCGTCCAACGCCTCGGCGATCGAGATCGTGTCGCCGTTCGAGTTGGTGAAGTTCAATTCGATCGGCACTTGCGCGTCGAGGTGCTGCTCGATCTTGATGTCCTTGAACTGCTGCGCCGGGTCCGGGCCCATGATGTTCAGCGGCTCAAACGGCGGCGGCGCGATCTGCGCAAACGCCGGGGCGGCCAGGCACACCGCGGCGATCAGCGCCAAGGACGCCCAAGCGCGCGCGTTATGTCCGGGTCTCGCGCTCAATTCTGCTCCGTGCTTGCGGTCGCCGCTTCCGGCGCCGTCAACACCGGGAACGCCGGCAGTCCCCGCTCCGCGACAATGTCCATTGCCGTCTCGACGGGAATCCGGAAGATCTCCGGCTCGGCGCTCACGACGCCATACGTGGTCGCTTCCTCGTGCTGCGCGGCGCGCACTTCCTTGAGCGCCGATTCGACGCTCACCTGCAACCGCACGCCCGGCGCGAACGGCAGCGATCGCTGCTCGACGGCCATCGGCGTCGGGGTCACGTCGCTGATCGGCGGTTGCGCGTTCACGTAGTGCACGACGAACGTGGACACGACGTAGGCCACGAACGTCATGATGACGACGGCCACGCCGGACCACACGACAATCTTGAGTTGGATATCGCTGGGTTCGTACCCCTGATTGGACGACGGGGCGTGGCCGTGATCGGTTTTATGCATGTTCGACCGCCTCCTCGCCGTGCGCGTGGCCATGGCCGCGATCGAGCGCCGCGTGCATCCGCGGATCGTTCATCGGCAGCAGCGACGCGCGCGACAACTGGCCCAGGAACCACCAGAAGTAAATGCCCGCGTACCCCACGAACGCGCACGCGTACACGAGGATGTCGCGCCAGGGCACGCTCGTGTCGCCGGGGTGATACGCCGGATTGAACCAGAAGAAGATGTCCACCAAGCGCATCGCAAGCACCCACCACACCACAAACTTGAGCAGCCCGACGTTGTACGTCACCTTGCGTTGCAACAGGATCAGGAACGGGAAGAAGAAGTGTCCGAGCATCAGCAAGCCGATGACGGTCATGTAGAACGGGCTGTGTGACCGATCGAGGTAATAGTGAATTTCTTCCGGCAGGTTGCCCGCCCAGATGATCAGGAACTGCGAGAAACTCATGTAGGTCCAGATCACGATGAACGCGCACACGAAGTTGCCGATCGTGTGGAAGTGTTCCACCTGCAGGTAGCGTGACAGCGGCTTCTCGTCGGATAACTGCTCGAGCAGCAGGATCGTCACCGCGAACGTCGTAAGCCCCTGGCTGATCCACGTCAACGGCGCGTAAATCGTGGAGAACCATTCCGCCTCGATCGACTGGCCCCAGTCCACCGCTGCGAACGTCATCGTCACGCAGTACGTGATCAGTGCGATAGGCGCCGCCTTGCGAAATTTGAGCGTGATCAGCGCGTCGCCGGTCTGCGTTAGGTCGCGCGACCACTTGTTGAACAGGGCCGCGATGCCGAACCACAGCGCGAAGTAGAGCGCCGCGCGGGCGGTCCAGAACGGCAGATTGAGGTACGCCGCCTTCTGCGGGACCACGTGGCCCTCGGGATGCGTCCACGCGTTGAAAATCGTGTGCCAGTCCAGCGCCGTCCCGATCCAGATGACCACGAACATCGCGAACGGCACGATCAGCGTCCGCGTGAAGGCCTCGAAAATCCGCTGCGACACGAAGCTCCAGGCGCCCGCCGTCATGTGGTGGATCATGATGAGCGCGAGCGAACCAGTGGACAGCCCCAGCAGGATCCAGAACGAATAGTGCGTCGCCTGCAGGAACATGTTCAATCCGCCGTCCAGCAACAGCGAAAGCACGATCGCCACGCCGATGCCCGCCGCGCCCGCGATCGGCGCGACGTTGCGCAGCAGCGCCAGGCGCGTCGGCAGTGTGGTCTTCTCAGTCATGCGAAACTCCTCCCGCGGCCGCGTCCCCGGATTCTTCACCGGGCCGCGGCTGGCGCGCCTGCGTTAACACGTCGGGCGGCAACAGGTCTGGCGTGGCGTTCTGGCTCAATTGAAGTGTGCGCACGTAGGCGGCAATTGCCCACCGGTCCTCGACCGGGATGCGGGACGCATAGCCGTACATGCGGCCGAAACCGTTCGTCATCACGTCGAAGAAGTACCCGATCGGCGATTCCAGCAACCGCTGGTCCATGTACGACGTCGGCTGCGGGAACCCCCGCTGCACGATCATTCCGTTGGCGTGGCCCGTCTCGCCGTGGCACGGCATGCAGTAAATCTGGAACCGCGCCTGGCCGCGTTCGAGCAGTTCGCGCGAAAGCTGGATCTGCGCCGGCAGCGTGGTCACGAGTTCGCCGTTCACGCGGCCCGTGTAGAAGTGGTCGTCGAGCTTCGCCATCTGGTACGGCACCGTGCCCTCGACGAACGGCCGCGCGGAACTCTCGCCCGCGCCGAACGACACGCCGCGCTCGAGCGGCTCGTACCGCCGCTGGTTCCACATGTCGAGGTGGCACCCCGTCAGCGCCGCGGCGCACAGCGCGAGCCCGGCCGCGCCTCGCGATGCGGATTGGAGTCTGCGCATCATTCCATGACCTCCGACACCTCGATCGGCTTCGGATTGAGCCCCTCGAGGAACGATTTCGTCTTGTGCGCGTCGAATTTCCGGTCCTTCGCCTCGATACACAGGAAAAACCGGTCGCTCGTCGCGCGTTCGAAGTTCTTCGCGTTGAACATCGGGTGGTACGGCATCGGCAGGCCGTTCAGCCCAAGCATCACCAGCCCGGTCGTGAACGCCGCGAACAGGATCGTTAACTCGAATGTGATCGGAATGTACGCCGGCCAACTGAAGAACGGTTTGCCGCCGATGTCGTACGGGTAGTGCCACGCGTTGCCGAGGTATTGCAATCCAAACCCCGTCGCCGCGCCTGTCAGTCCCGCGATCAGCGTGAACCACGAGAGCCGCGTCTTGTGGAACCCGATCGCCTCGGACAGGCCGTGGACTGGGAACGGCGAATACGCGTCGAGGTCGCGGTACCCCTCGGCGTACGCAATCTTCGCCGCCTTCAGGAGGTCGTCCGGGTCGCCATACTCGGCGGCCACGCCGTAGACCTTCGGTGTCTTGTCGTGCGCGTCGTGCATTCGCGGTGTCCTCTACTCAGTGGCCCTTGCCGGTGGCCTTGTAGTGCGTCACGCGGACTTCGTGAATCGCGATCATCGGCAGGAACCGGATAAACAGGCCCATGCAGAACGCGAAGAAGCCCAACGTGCCGAGGTACGTGCCCCAGTCCCAGATCGTGCCGTGGTAATGCCCCCACGCGGCGGGCATGAAGTCGCGCGTCAGGCTCGTAACGACGATCACGTAACGCTCGAGCCACATGCCCCAACCGATGATGAGCGTGATGATCCACAGTCGCCAGTTGCTGATGCGGATCGACTTAAACCAGAGCAACTGCGGCACGAGGAAGTTGCAGAACAGCAGCATCCAGTAGGCCGGCCAGTACGGTCCGGTCATACGGTTGAGCATCATGAACCGCTCGTACTGGTTCCCGCTGTACCACGCGAAGAACGCTTCCGAGAAGTAGCCGTAACACACGATCATGGATGTTGCCAGCATGACCTTGGACATGTTGTCCATGTGCTGCAACGTGATCAGGCTCTCGAGCTTGTACCACTTGCGCACCGGGATCACGAGAGTCAGTACCATCGCGAATCCGGCATAGATGGCACCGGCTACGAAATACGGCGGGAAGATCGTCGTGTGCCAGCCGGGCACGATGCCGATCGAGAAGTCGAAGCTGATGATACTGTGCACCGAGACGACCAGGGGCGTCGAGAGGCCCGCCAGCAGCAGCGACGCCATCTCGTACCGCAGCCAGTGCC
>CAYUZD010000214.1:0-5805 GCA_964449475.1 uncultured Nitrospirales bacterium | reverse complement strand
GCGGTGCAGCGCGTGCGGGAACTGATGACGGGCGTGCAGCCGTCGTCGCCGAACGTGGCGCTGTTCCAGGACGGCAAGCTGCTGGGGATTCTCGAGCGGCGCCACATCGAGCGGATGTCGGCGGTGGACATCGCGAACGCGCTGACGAAGGTGTTCAACGAATACTGCAAGCGGTCCGGGCCGTCGGTATCGCGCGAAGTGTTCGAACAGAACCAGCACGTCGAAGCGTGCGGATCGACGATTCCGCTGTACAAGGGCAACTGAACAAACTTAGGATTATCGGCGGTACGGCGGAACACGCCGTGCCGCCGTGTTGCATCCGGCGGAGACCAGCGCGATGGCGGACGAGAGTGTGGATGCGAGCGTGCGCTACTTCCGAGTGGCCTGCGTGTTGGGCGCGCTGGCGGTGACGTTGGGCGCGTTCGGCGCGCACGGTTTGGAATCGCGGCTTGACCCCGAGATGCTGGCGATCTGGAAGACGGCGGTCGAGTATCACTTCTACCACGTCGTGCCGCTGTTCGCGCTGAGCCTGCTGGCCGCGGATCGGTGGTCGCGCTGGGCCTCGCGCGCGTGCGCGGCGTGGGTCGTGGGGATCGCCGTGTTCTCGGGAACTCTTTATGTGCTGGCGCTGACGGGCCAGCGGTGGCTAGGCGCGATTACGCCGATCGGCGGACTCGCGCTCATTCTCGGCTGGCTGTTTGCGATCGGCGCGGTCGCGCGGCCGCGTTGATGCGCAGCGGTCGCGCGGGAGCGCGACCCTCCCAATCCCCGGACACACGTGCTCCTAAAACGCTCTAGTTTACCGGGGCGATTACCGAATCGGGGGCGATTCGCGGAACGAACGGCGAATTCCTATCGTCGATTTTGATTTGCAGACCGCGCTCCATCGCGATGTCGGTCACCTGCGCGGCGACTTCCTGCGGCGCGTGCGGATGCTCGCGGATGAGCATGGTTTTGCTCTCCGGGTTGTCGATCCGGGACACGGCCTCGCGCAGGGCGTCCAGGGTGGCCGGCTCGCCTTCGACAAGCAGCCCGCCCGTCTGGCCGATCGATACGGCGAACTGCTTGTCGCCGGAATCCATCTTTCGCTTGAGGCGGCCCAGGGTGGTGCGGGCGTCGTTGCGGAGGGTTTCGGCAATCCGGTCATCGAGCTTGGCGAGTTTCACCGTTTCGGGCTGCGTGATTTCGCCGACGATGGTGGGCGTGAGGAAGATCAGGAGTTCGCGATCCTGGTGATCCTTGCCGGTGCTGCGGAAGACGCGGCCGATGATGGGGATTTCGCCGAGGACGGGCACGCGATCGACGGTGTCGGTGATGTTGCTGGTGCGGAGGCCGCCGAGGACGATGGTTTCCTGGTCGTTCACGAGCACCTGCGTGGAGGCGCGGTTCTGGGTCTTCTGCGGCAGTGTGTTGATCTCGCCATTGGAAAAAATCTCGACGGAGACGAAGGTGCTGTCCTCGGCCTCGAGGTCGAGCAGGATGCTGTTGAGGCTCGTGATGCGAGGTGTGACGCGGAGCACGGTGCCGACCTCGATGAAGTCAATTTGCGTGTTCGAGTTGGCAAAGTTGCTGTTGTTGTTGAAGACGGTCGTGGACGAGGCGAACGGCACGTTGGTGGTGTTCTCGAAACTGGCCTCCTCCCCGTCCTGAACGGTGATGCGGGGGTGCGCGAGGATGGAGGCGTCGTTCGACGTGTTGAGGATGTCAATCAGCGCATCGAGGTCGCCGCCGTTGAAGATCACGCGCGAGCCGGCGCCGCCGGAACCGGCGTCATCATCGTCGTCGTCGCCCGGGAGGTTGCTAAGCGAGCCGACGGTCATGGTCAGCGGATCGCCGCTGAGGGTGGCGGCGGCCTGCCAGTTGATGCCGAGATCGCGCACGATGTTGCGGTTCACGGTGGCGAGGTACGCCTCGATCTGGACTTGCCTGCGTTTCTCGTCCCAGGCGCGGATGCGCGACTCGATGTCGGCGAGACGGTAGGGCGTGGCGGTCACGGTGATTTGGTGGATGGCTTCATTGACGACGATGGTGCCCATCGCTTCGGGGACGAGCACGGCGATGTTGTTCGCGATTTCGATTGGATCGGCGAAGTCGAGGATCCAGGAGCGCGTCTGGAGTTCCTGATCGAGCAGCGTGACGACTTCGGCGACGCGATCGAGGCGTTCGGGGCGATCCTGGACGACGAGCGTGTTCGAGCGCGGATCGACGCTGAGGCGGCCGGCCTCGGTCATGAGGGACTCGACGGTGGTCGCGAGGGCCTCGGCGTCCACGTGGACGAGCGGGAAGGCGCGGGAGTCCTGCGGCGCGTCGATTTCCGCGAGCGCGCGGCGCATGGACTCGATGTTGTCCTCGGTGTCGAACACGATGAGCTTGGACGATGCGGGGTCGGCGATGAGGCGTCCCTGCGCGGAGAGGAGCGCGCCGAGGACGGTTTCGGCGTTTTGCAGGTCGGTGTGGACGATGGGAAATTCGATGGCCATCAGCCCGCCGAACCTGCGCTGGAGATGTTCGTCTTTGGTGGAGACGAAGAGGAAGTTGGCGTCCTTGTCGTACTCGTAATAGACGTCGTTGAAACGGAGGATGGCGAGGGCTTGTAGCGGGGTGATCTCGTTTGTCCAGAATTCGAGCTGGAGCTGGCTGACGCCGGCGGTCGTGGCGATGTTCCAGCCGGTCGTGAGCGCGAGGGCGTCGAGGAAATCCTTGGCGGTCATGGGCCCCTTGAGGCTCATCTTGGCGGACTCGTCCACTTCGGGCGTGTCGCCGTATTCGAGCGGGCGCTGAAGGACGGGCTCGAAGGCGCCCTGTTGTCCGACGACGCGGCTGGTGACACCGGCGGATTTGCCGCCGGTGACGGTGACTTCGACGCTGGATTTGGGTTGACCAGGCTGTGTGGGACCGGTCCCGCCAGGACGGCCAGGTTCGGTGGTCTCGGCCGTGCCGCGTTGCTGTCGATCGCGTTCGGCTTCCTGTTCGGCCTGGCGGCGTTGTTCCTGTAGCGTGGGCTGGCGGCGCGTGCCGGGGCGGGTGGGCGACTGTTGCGCGGCGGCCTGGACGGCGAGGCCGAGTGTGAGCGTCGCGACGATGACGGCAAAGATCCGTCGACCGCATCGGGATGTTCCGGTTGAATTCATGTGTCCCCTCGGCTGGTTCGCCATATCAGTTTCGCTTGACCAAAACGGTGTACTCTTTATTCTTGATGGTGGTGGTGAATACGACTTCATTGGCGGTAATCTCGGTGATGGTGAGTCCAGCTAGTTTGTCGCCGACGCCGTAAAACTTGCCGGCGTTGTCGCCTTCGGTGCGGATTTTGATTCTGAGACCCTGTGCGTTGCTGATCTGTTCGCGGGCGCTGGGCCGGATGCCCTTGACGAGTTCGTCGAGGTTGGGGCCCTTCTCGACGACGGCGGGCGGGGGCGGCGGCGCGACGAGGTCCCTCCAGAGGGCCTGCTTGGCCATGATTTTGTCGCGCAGCTCGCGTGCGTTCAGCTCCTCGACCGACTCGAACGATTCCGGGACGTAGATGACGGAGGCAAGCCGGGCGTCGAGCGCCTCGGCGCGCTGGTGCATCGGGTTCCGAACGAAGTGTAGTGCGACCAGTGCAACACAAAACACCGCCCAGGCGGCGATGGCGCTGATCACGAGATTGTCCGGACGGGGCCTCCGCATGGCGTTACTCACTGGAGATTCCTCCGGCGGCGCCGGACGGCGCGGAGGGGTCGTCCAACACGGTGCGTGTGATTTCCATCGACGCGTGGACGGTCTGGGTGCCGGGAATCCGGCCGATGTCGAGCCGGTCGATCCGGAGCAACTGATCACTTGTTTCGATGCGCCCGACGAACGTGAGCAACAGGTTCATGGTCGCTGACGGGATGTCGATGCGAATACGGTACTCGCGATGTCCGTCGCCCTGTTTGAGTTCACCTTCGTCGATCGTGGGAATCCGTACGAGCTGCACGGTGCGGGCTGGTTTATCGTCCCGCGCGGGGAAGTCGACTTGAGAAAGATCGTAGATGGCCCGGCGGAGATGGTCGTGGATCTCCGACGGCGTCAGGCGCGAGGAGTGTTCCGAGACGACTTCGTTGTATGCCGCGTCGACGGCGCCGCGCTGGACGAATTGCTGCTGCAGGCCGTCGAGTTCGAATTCGAGTCCCGCGATCCGGTCGTCGAGTTCGCGGAGGTTCGCCAGCGCCGCCCGGACGCCCAACGCGGCGGCGGCGAGCGCCACGACGGAGAGCGTGATGCCGAACAGGCGACGCTCGCGCGGGCTGAGCTTGTTTGGCACGCCGGCCATGTCAGTCCGACTCCTGGAACGGAATGGTCACGGCGAAGTCCCACACTTGTTGGCCCCGTTCGGTGCGGGCGGTGCGATACAACTCGCGGGCGCGGGCGAACTGGGGAAACGACGCGGCGCCGGTCCCTCGGATGCTGTCGATGAGCCCGTCGAACAGTTTCGGATCGGTGGCGCTGCCGCTGACGACGAGTCCAGTCGTGCGGTCGAACGCGATGCGGCTGATGTTCAGCCCGTCGTCCGGCGCGAGCTCTGTGACCTGTTCGAGCAGCCGCAACGGCGAGAGTGAGCGGTCCACGCGTTCTTCGATGAGCCGAAGCTGTTGCCGCTTGTTGAGCAGCGTTCGCGCGAGCGGCCGCATCTGTTCCGCGCGTGCGTCGAGTTCACTGACGTAGGCGCGACGCTGCATGACGGTCTGGCCGTACAGCGCGATGGTGGCCGCTAGTCCAACCGCGGCGGCCGCCGCGAGCCGTATCAGCCGGGAACGCATGCCGGCCGCGGCGCGGCGCTTGATTTCGGATTCGGGCGTCAGCGCGATGTGGTGACGGCGGGCGCCGAACGCGTCGGCGATCGCGCCGTAGGCGACGAGGTCGTGACCGGGACGCACGGGGACGCCGGCCACGGCCTGCAGCGCGGGAAGAAGTTCGGTTGTATCCACTCCGGTGCTGCTCAAGAGGATTTCGGAGACCGGTGCGGCGTCCGGCGATTCGCGTCGAGACGAGCCCAGGGACGCGCGAAATTCGGAGACGAGATCGTTGACGACGTCGGCCGATGGCGCGGTCCCGATCGTCATCGACAAACCCCGGCTGGACGCAAGCGAGCCTTCGCGCAGCACCGCGACCTCGAAGCCGTCGGGCAGGACATGCAACACCGCCGCGGCGGTTGGAAGACTCGCGCGGTCGAGCGCCGTGATCAGGGCGGCGGTGCTGAACAGGACCTGTTCGACCTGGAGGCCGGCGGCCGCGATGACGTTGAGCGCAGATTCGACGACGGACTTCTTCACGACCACCGCGAGGACGCGGGACGACCCGCCCGGCAACGCCTCGAGCACGGTGTACGCGGTCAAGAGTTCGTCGAGGGGATACGGGACGATTTCCTCGGCGCTGAGGTGGACCATGCCGCGAAGTTCGTCGGCATTCTGCGACGGCAACTCGACGATGCGGGCCGCAGCTTCGTGCCTGGGCAGGACGTAGTGGAGCGCGTCATCGGCGAGACCATGCCGCCGGACGAACTCGCCGAGCGCGCGCGCGAGGGAACCGTCCGAGGGGTCCCATTGACCGTGGTCAACGGCGGAACCCTCGGTCCTGAATCCCTGGTCGGCGGCCCGGGCGCGTGTAAAGGCGAGATAACCCGGCGCGAACTGCAGGGCGGTAACGTGTGAGGCGTTACGCGCCACCCGCGTCCTCCCTCCATGCAACGACGATCGGCCGGTTCCCGGAGAGGATGACCGAAATCGAGCAATAGGCGTTGACTTTCCCCCGTCGACGCGAAGCGTGTCCGGTGATTGTAAAAGAGCG
>CAYUZD010000213.1:0-5852 GCA_964449475.1 uncultured Nitrospirales bacterium | reverse complement strand
GTTTTTCGCGGCCGCGTTCGCCCGCCGCGATTTCGACGGCGGATTTGCTGACGCCAAAGGTCTCCGCGATGAGTTCGCGCACGGCGGCGTTCGCCTCGCCATCGGATGGCGGCGCGGTCACGTAGACGCGGATGCGCCCATCGGGTTCGACAGAAACGCGATTGCGGGAGGCCTTCGGCTGCACGCGCACGGACAGCCGCACGGCGCGATCAGGCGCCTGCGGACGATTCGGCTGCGGCGGGACGCATCGCCTGCGCGGCGGATTCCATCCACACGCCCATCGAGCGGAATTTGCGCTGCCGATCGCGCACGGACCATTTGCCCGCATCGCACAGTTGAAGGAACGCCGCGATCTCTTCGGAAAGCACTTGCGCCGCGGCCTCGGGGCTGCGGTGCGCGCCGCCGCGCGGCTCGGGCAACACGGCATCAATCACGCCAAGCCCGTGGAGTTCGCGCGCGGTCAGGCGAAGCGCCGACGCCGCGAGTTCCTTCTGCTCGACGTTGCGCCACAGGATCTCCGCGCAACGTTCCGGAGGACAAATCACATACACGGCGTGCTCGAACATCGCAACGCGGTCCGCCACGCCAATCGCGAGTGCACCGCCGCTGCCGCCCTCGCCGATGACCACCGACAACATCGGCGTCTTCAGCGACAATGACTTCAGGATCGACTGCGCGATGGCCGGACCCTGGCCGCACTGCTCCGCCTCGACGCCGGGATGCGCCGCCGGCGTGTCGACGAACGAAATCACGGGATACTTGAAGCGCTCCGCGAAGTCCATCAGGCGCATCGCCTTGCGATAGCCATCCGGGTGAGCCATGCCGAAATTGCGCTGGACGCGTTCGTCCGTCGAGGCGCCCTTCTGCTGGCCGTAGATGACGACCGTCCGGCCGCCTATCTGCGCGAGTCCGCCGACCATCGCTGGGTCGTCCCCGCGCGTTCGGTCGCCGTGCAGCTCGATGAAGTCGTCGCAGATCCGCGCGACGTAATCGAGCATGCGCGGCCGGTCATTGTGCCGCGCGAGCAGCACCCGCTCCCACGGGGTGAGATTCGGAAACACGCTGGCCTGCTCGGATTCGATGGCGCGCTCGAGACCGCGCCGCTCCTCTTCCGAGCTCGTCTGCTTCAGCTTGGTTTCGAGTTCAACGAGACGCTGCTCAAACGGCAGGATGGTCTCGGACCTATTCTTCGTTTTCGTGGCTTTCATAGATTCCAGAGTTGAATGGCTTCGGTTCGTGGCCACCGCAGGATCCCTCCGCCTCCACCGCGCGGCCTACCCACCCGCGCCCAGACGGCGCGACCGGCCTGCCAGCACAGTTCCCCCAAGGCTACTGCAGCGTCTTGAAACCTCACTTCAGTTTAAAATGATACAGAAGACGGAAAAGTTCCGCAAGCCGGACCGGTTTCTGGGCCACAAACGGGCCTTTCGGTTGGCCGGCCCGGCGAGCGGGTGCGTTCAGTAGGAATTCGCGGAAGAAGTTCCGCAGAGAATGCCTAACCAGCTGATATGGCTGGTCTTAGGCAGGTTCCAGGGCCTCGTCGAAATACTCGGAATAGCAGTCGACGTGCCAGAACTCGTCCCCAAGTTGGATCACTTCTCCGAATTCGAATTCGGAATGGCTGAACGACTCGTTACAGAGTCTGCAGTGCATCTCTCTCACACCCCCTTTCAGATGGGATATATTTGCCGCTGCCCCCAGCGGGATATCAGTCGCGTAGGGCGACAGAGGTAAGCAAATTCTTTGCCAGCAGTCAACACCGAATTCCAGAAATGGTTCACGATCCTAATCGGACTCCGGCGGGTCGAGGCCGAATTCCCCGAAATCCTAGGGAAGCTCGAGGTGCGCCACGACGGGGAAATGGTCCGACGGATAACGCCCATCGACGTTGTAAGTGACGGTTTCGCAGTATTTTACGACGATTCCCTCGCGGACCAGTATCCAGTCGATTCGCCGAACATCGTCGGAGGGTGCCTGAAACGCGCTCCAGGTCACCGGCGGACCCAACTTCTCCGAGGCAATCACCCAGGCGTCTTCCAACGGTTTTGTAAGAATTTCCCAAGACACAGATTGTTCAGCCGTGGCATTGAAGTCCGCAGTGATGATAACCGGGAGCGCGGCCGGCACCTCCTCGGTCCAACGGGCCAGCATCTTCGCCGCTTCGACCCGGGCGTCCTCGCTCCGATGGTCGAAGTGCGAGTTGAGGTAGAGGAACTGCTTGCGCGACTTGAGGTCGATGAACCGCGCCCAGGTCGCCATGCGGACGTTGGCCGAATTCCAGCTCCGGCTTCCCGGCACCTCGGGGGTCTCCGAGAGCCAGAAGTTGCCCGACTCGAGCGGCACGATGACGCCAGGACGGTAGAAGATTTCCATCCGCTCACCGGCGCCGTCCGCCTCGCGCCCGACGCCCATGTGGTCGTACTCCGGTAATGCCGAGGCGATGTAGTCCGCCTGGAACTTGAGGCACTCCTGCAGGCCGAGGACGTCCGGCTGCTTCTGGCGGATCGTTTCGACGACGATGTCCTTGCGGAATTCCCACGAGTTCGCGCCGTCGTTCGCCGACCCGTAGCGGACATTGAACGTCATAACCGTCAACGGTACCTGTGCCGCCGATACGCCGGCGATCGCGACCGTTACGAGCAACACACAGAATCGCAAGGCAAGTTTCATTTCTGGAATCGTCCCTCTCAGGTCCCGGTACATGGTCAGCGTTCCTTGTCGCAGCAGAGCCGCTGCGGCTTGCCGAAGAGTTGTTTCAATGACCGCAGCCTTTCCTTCGTGAAGAATTCCGCGGTCTGCACATCCACTCGCGCGAGTTGACGTTCGATTTCGCGTTCCGACTCGAGGAGCAATGCGGCGTAGGCACTGCGGAGCGGCCCCTCGACTTCCGGCCGGCAGGCGCGCAGGTGCTCATCCAGCACGCGCTGGTCATTCCATTCTCCCAAGGCGTCCTGGGCCGACTCAAGGCCGCGCAGCGCCGCCTTGCCGTCCTTGCCGTACAAATCGACGTACACCTCGAGCGTGTACCGCATCTTCTTGAACCGGATGCGGAGATCGTGAAGGTCGTCCACGCGGCCCGTCTCGCGCCAGGTCTCATACTGCCGCGACAACCGTTTGAGCCGCTTCTTCAGGCGCTGCTCGGCCTGCTTGCGGTAACAGTCTGTGGTCTCGCGGTAGGCGCCGTCGAGCGACTCGATGGCGGCGCGAAGCGTACTCAAATCCGCCTCGACGCGCGCGTCGCCCAGCCCGGTCCACGCCTCCGCGCGGCGCCGTTCCAGCCGGTCCCGCGCGAACGCGGCGGCTTCTCCATGGCGGCCCGCAAACGTCGCCAGCATCGCGAGGTTCACGTCCAGTTCCCGGATGAGGCCGAGACGGCGGCGCAGTTCGCGCAGCGCGTCCCGCGCTTCGCGGCGCGCGCCGGGTGCAAGCTGGTCGCCGAACTCGGCCAGCGCGACGCGCGTGCGGCGACAGGCCACGCGTAGCGCGTGCAGCGCGTCTGCATCCTTCTGGAGCACGGAGGCCGACAGGCCGGGAATCGGCGCGGACCGTTCCTCGATGCATTGCCGCGCGCGGCGGTCTGCCAATGTGCATATACGCGTCACGTATGGCGTACTCCGTGCCGGATCCGGCTCTTCAGCCTACACACCGTCGGTTTCCGCTTCCAATGGAACTCCGTCGCGCGGTATAGTGGTGGGTGCGCGTGGCGGCGCACGAGGGGAAATTGCGGCTCGGGTGGCCGGAGTGCACATGCAGCGCATCATCAACGTGGCGAATCGTCTCCCGGTCACCGTTGTCGGAGACACAATTCGCAAATCTTCGGGCGGTCTCGTCTCCGCGCTCGAAGGCGCCGCGTCCGATCGGTACATGATCCAGTGGGTCGGCTGGCCCGGCAGCGCGTACGACGACGAGGCCTCGCGCGCCCGCGTTGAGGCGCACCTGCGCGACGAGTTCGATTTCGTCCCCGTCTTCTTCTCCGAGAAGGAAATCGCCGCTTACTACTACGGTGCCTCGAACGGCGGCTTGTGGCCGCTACTGCATTACATGACGAACGTCATGAACTACGATGACGGCGAGTGGGAGGTTTACCGCGCCGCGAACCAGCGCTTCGCCGACAAGGTCGTCGAGATCGCGAAGGACGACGACCTCGTCTGGGTGCATGACTACCAGCTCATGCTTGTGCCCGCGATGATCCGGGCCAAGCGCCGCGACCTGCGCGTCGGGTTCTTCTTTCATACACCGTTTCCGTCGTCGGAAATCTTCCGCGCGCATCCGCGCCGGGTGGAATTGCTGCGAGGCGTGCTCGGCGCGGACCTGATCGGCTTCCATACGTTCGGATACCTGCGCCATTTCCGCAGCACGGTGCTCCGCCTGCTCGGGCTCGAGTCCGAGATGGGCCGGATCAACGACGGGTCGCACGAGTCGAGCCTCGGCGTGTTTCCGATCGGCATCAATTCCCACAAGTTCGTGGACGAGTTGCGGTCGATGGCCTTCGAAGAGAAGAAGCGCTACTTCCGCGAGAACTGGAAGAACAAGCGTATCGTCCTCAACGTCGAGCGGCTCGACTACACCAAGGGCATCCTGCACCGGCTGCGGGCGATCGATTACTTTCTGAAGCGCTACGGCCTCGTGAACCGGGTCGTGTTCATCTTCGTCGCCGTGCCGTCGCGGGAACAGGTGCGGGAGTACCAGGCGCTCCGCGAAGACATCGAACACATGATCGGCCGGATCAACGGCGAGCACGCCACGGTCGAGCATAGCCCGATCCACTTTCTCCATCGAGGCGTCGACTTCACCGAACTCTGCGCGCTGTACTCGCTCGCGGACGTCGCGCTGGTGACGCCGCTCGTGGACGGCATGAATCTTGTCGCGAAGGAGTTCATCGCGTGCCAGAACGAGGACCCCGGCGTGCTCGTGTTGAGCGAATTTGCCGGCGCGGCGCAGGAATTGTTCAACGCCACGATCGTGAATCCCTACGACATCAAGCAAGTGGCCTACAAACTCCACGAGTCGCTCGAACTCGACGAAGCGACCCGGCGCAGCAGGATGGTCCATATGCGCGAACGCGTGTTGCGGTTCGACGCGGACTACTGGGCGGGAACCTACCTCGAGACACTGGCGGGCGTTGTGAAACCTGAATTTCAGACGATCGAGTTGGAAAAGGCGGAGGGCGAAATCCAGGGTGATTTCGCCAGTGCCAAGCGCGTGGCGTGTTTCCTCGACTACGACGGGACGCTGCGCGAGTTCGAGGCATTGCCGCAGCAGGCCTACCCGACCGCGGAGGTGCGCCGCGTCCTCGAACAGCTCCACCGTGAACGAGACATCGACGTCTACATCATCAGCGGGCGGAAGCGGGACGACCTCGAAGCGTGGTTTGGCCGGTACCGGTTCACGCTGATCGGCGAACACGGCACCAGCTATCGCGACCCGAAGATCGGCAAATGGAAACTGTTGCACGAGGAAGTCGACCTGAGCTGGAAACACCGGGTCATCGAGATCCTGAAGCATTACGAGGGATCGACGCCGGGCAGCTTCGTCGAGGAGAAATCGTCGGCCGTGGTGTGGCATTACCGGCGGTCCGATCCGGAGTTCGGCTCGTGGAAGGCGAACCAGCTCATGAGCGAAATCTACGAGATGGTCGCCAACATGCCGGTCGAGATCCATCACGGGAAGAAAATCGTCGAGGTCAGCTCGATTCACGTCAGCAAGGGCGCCGCGCTCGAGAAATTCGTGCGCGAGAAGAGCTACGACTTCATCCTCTGTGCCGGCGATGACCAGACGGACGAGGGCATGTTCCGCATCGAGCGCAAGGGCCTGCTCAAGATTAAGGTGGGGGAGGGCGACACCCACGCGGA
>CAYUZD010000212.1:0-5876 GCA_964449475.1 uncultured Nitrospirales bacterium | reverse complement strand
CAGGCTGCGCGACGGCGAGTTTCGGCGCAGTCTTCGTACCGGTGTTCTCGTACCAGAGGATCTCGCCCCAGATGCTGTTGAGCACGATGTCGAGGTCGCCGTCGTTGTCCCAATCGCCGACGGTCGTTGTCGTGTAGCCCCACTTCGCCTCGCACGGCCCCTGGATGCCGCCGTTCGTGCCTGCCTGGATGCGGACGCGCTCGCCGCCCGCGTCGAGGTACACCGGCGGCGCCCATATTGGGAGGCCCTCGAAGTGGCCGATGTTCTCGACGAAGTTGATGTAGCCGGCCGTGTCGCCCGCGATGAGGTCCTCGTCGCCGTCGCCGTCCCAGTCCGCGCCGGTCGGCGTCGGCAGTACGCCGATGCGCAGGTAGTCCGCCTCCTGCCGGAAGAAGCGCGGCCACTCGAACACGGGCATGCCGGCCTCGACGCGCCCCGTGTGTTCCCACAGCGCGACGCGCCCATCCTCCTGCCCGACGACGAGGTCCGTGTCGCCGTCCGCGTCCCAATCGAGCGCGATCACCTGCAGCATTTGCAGGTCCATGCGGATCGCCTTGCCGTCGCGCGCGAGGAAGCGGCCCTTCGCGTATTCCGGTTTCGTGCGCGTGCCGATGTTCTCGAAATACGTCAGCGCGTCGAGAAACTCGCCGCAGATAAGATCGAGATCGCCGTCCCCATCGAAGTCCGCAAAATTCGGCGAGGGCGCGCCGTAGACGTCCACCGGCACGCCGTCCGCCAACACCGGCGCGAATTCGGCATACTTCGGCGCGTCCGTCGTGCCCTCGTTCCGCGCGACGTACACAAATCCGTGCAGCGGGCCGTTCGTCCACACGCCCGCCGGGTTGTACGCGTCGTCCCACCCGTAGTCGTCCCACACGCCCAGCCCGAGCACGACGTCCATCGCGCCGTCGCCGTCGTAGTCGAAAAACTTCCACTGGTCGGCGCGCGTGCGGTTGAACGCGCGCGGCGACACGACGCCGATCGTCTGTCCATTTTGGTATCCGGTCGTGCGAAAATCGGGGTACACGACACCCGTGCATTCTTTCAGCGTCAGCGCGGCCGAACCGCCGGCCGCCGCCGTCGCCACGGCGCCGCCGAACGGCGTCGCCGACCCCGCCTCGCGCACCTTCGACTCGCCGGGCACACAGACCATCGGCCGGCCGTTGACATAACTGATCGTCGTATCCTCGCGGCCTTCCAGCACGCGTCGCCCCGGTTTGAACACGACATCGAGCGGCGCGCTCGGACGCAGCGGGTCCGCCTTCTCGCCCGGCGCCGGCCCGGTCACGTTCTCGTACACGTACACGCCGTTCGACGGCACCCCGGCCGTCACGGCCACCATGTCCAGGTCCCCGTCCCCGTCCCAATCCATCGGCAACGGCTGGCACCACAGCCCCACCGCCAAATCCACCACCGGCGTCTCCTCCGCGTGGTTGTAGGGGAGTTTGGTGAATTTGGAGGTCGACTCCGCACTAACCGGCGAAAGCACATACAACGGCGACACGAAGATCATCGCAATGACAGCTTGTTGCATCAGATTCGTCCTCCCTTGCCTTCTCATCGATGCCATCGAGTCGTGTTACTCTATTACGGGTAGACGGCCGATTGATCGGAGACAACGTTGGCGCGACAGAGTCTAAAATTTCTTTTAGATACTAATGTCCTCATACCTCTTGAACCAACTTCTCCCGACGATCAAGAGCTTGGAACTCGAGGCGCCGCTCAGTTGCTCAACGGAATTCTCGAAGGCCGACATCAAGCATATCTTCATCCTGCGTCCAATCTCGACATCAATAGAGACAAGAACGTCGATAGGCGGGAGCTTCGCCGACTTCTGGCGAAGAAGTACCTCTATCTTCCGGAACCACCACCAGTTCACGCGTCCCTAGCTTCGAAGATTGGATCCCCAGGGGAGGGATCCAACGATTGGGTGGACGACCAACTGCTTGCAGCGGTTGATAGTAGTGCGGTTCATTTCTTAGTTACCGAGGACCAGAACCTAATCAAGAAGGCGAGAAGAGCGGGGTTGGAGGATGTCGTTCTTACTGTCGCGGACGCTGTCTCGTTGCTTTTCGGACTATTGCCCCTTGAACCGGCTCCGCCTCCGGCAGTCCTGAAGACGCTACCGCATACGCTGAATCTCAATGACAGAATTTTCGACAGTTTTCGAGAGGACTACAAAGGATTCGACTCTTGGTTCCGGAGATGCTGTGAACAACATCGAGACACTTGGATCATCCGCGGCGATGAATCGCAGCTAGCTGCCATAGCGATAGTTAAGCACGAGCAACAAGCCTTCGGCATGTCCGGCAAGATTCTAAAGATCTGCTCCTTCAAGGTGTCGTCGGATTTTGGTGGCTTCAGGTACAGCGAATTGTTGCTGCGCGCCGTGTTCGAGTACGCGTTAGAGAATCGGTACGAATGGGTTTATGTGACCGTCTTCGATCAGCATGCGAATCTCGTCGCACGGTTTCAGGACTTTGGATTCTGCCGAATTCCACAAAGGACGGAACTTGGCGAACTTGTCCTCATCAAGCGACTAGTAGCACCGGTGGGGTATGCCGATTGGATGAATCCGCTGCAGTACCATGTAACGTTCGGACCAAGATCGGTCATTGCGTGTGCCGTTCCGTGGTTTCTAGTTCCGATACGACCTGTCTACGTGAATCGGTTGTTCCCAGAAGCGACAGTTCAGAAAGAACTCTTCCAAGGCCAAGACGCGTGTGGAAACGCAATCCGTAAGGCCTATCTCTGCAATTCGCCGATTCGAAAAATCGTTCCAGGCTCGATCTTGATCTTCTATCGTTCACAAGAGAACCAGGGCGCGATTGCCATGGGAATCGTCGAGCGCGTCCTTGTATCGACGAACGCCGCTGAGATCGCGCGGATGGTATCAAGCAGAACAGTCTACAGTTTCGAGGAAATCGAACGACTTTGTGATGAGCAAGAGACTCTGGTAATTTTGTTCCGGCAACCGGTCGGGATCCGTTTGTCAATTTCTCTAGATGAGCTTGAGCGACACTCGGTACTGCAGAGTCCGCCACAATCCATCGTCGAAGTTAGGGAGAGGGGAAGAAAATGGCTCCAGACTCGACTCGGTCTATAGCGTTGCTCTCGATTAAGCCGGAATTCGCGAGGGCAATACTGTCGGGCAGGAAGAAAGTGGAATTCCGCCGATCTGCAATGAAATCAAAAATCGAAGCGTTTGTCATTTACGCCAGTAGCCCGGTGTGCAGAATCGTTGCCATTTGCTACGTATCGGAAATTCGGCAAAACTCAACCGCAGTTCTGTGGCGAAAGTATCGTGAAATTGGTGGAATATCGAAGTCCGATTTTGACGAGTATTTTCGAGGGAAAAGCCATGGCACGGCGATCGTTGTGTCGGAGGTCGTTCCCCTCGATACCCCGTTAGAATTGCGCCAGGTGTCACTCAGCCTTCACCCACCGCAGAATTTTGCATACCTCCCTCGTAGTGCAGTGAGCAGAATTACGTCGCAGACCGCGGCTTAAATCAGGCCAAGATTACTAGAGGATTGCCTCGCAGCCGACGAGACGATCGTTCCGACCACTAAGCGCGCTGGCGATGACGGGTCACTTTGCCCACCCGGTCTCGTTCGGATCCGTCGATTCGTGTGCATACTCGCACGGGCGAGCCGCCCGTGCCACGAAGGTCAGCCCAATCCGTGGCGGGGTCTGGTTACGGCACGATCTTTGTCCCGTCCCGCGCGACGGTGATGGGGCCGGAGTACACGGCGTTCATGCCGGTGGTGAAGAGGCGTTCGGCGGCGTCGGTGGGCGGGATGCTGGGGACGAGGTGCGTGAGGACGAGGTGCTTGACGCCGGCGTCGCGCGCGATAGCGGCGACGTCGAGCGTGCTCGCGTGGTGCGACATCATATCGGCCAGCATGGCGGCGCGGCGCGGGTCGCCCTGTTGCAGCAGGCGTTGTGCTTGCTCGAGCTGCGCGACGTACATCGCCTCGTGCACGAGGATGTCCGCGCCGCGGGCGGCCTCGACCATCGCGGGGATGGCTTTCGTGTCGCCGGAGATCACGACTGACTTGCCGCCGAACTCGATGCGGTAGCCGACCGCGGGCTCGATGGGTTCGTGATCCACGTTGAACATGATGATGCGGAGGCCGTCCTCGTCGAGGATGACGCCCGGCTCGAATTCCCCGACCTCGGCCTTCATCGCGTTAACGGGCCAATGCTCATGGTGGTGGTCGATGCGGTACTGCGTGTCCCGGCTGTAGACCTTGAGAAAATCTTCCACGAGCGACTTTGTGCCTGACGGTCCGAGGATGCGCTGCGGCATGTCAAGGCCCGCGATGCCTCGGTTCGTCATCAACTCACCAAACCCCGCAACGTGATCCGAGTGGAAGTGCGTGAACACGACGATCGACGCGGCCTGGTACCCCGCGGCCACGAGGTTCTCCATCGATCGCCGGCCCGTGTCCACAAGCACGGTGCGGTCACCGGCCACGATGAGCGTCGCCGCGGTGCCCCGGTCGGGATTCGGCAGCGGAATGCCCGTCCCAAGTGTCACGACGTAGAACGGCGCGTCCTCCGCAATCGCACGCGGCGCGTATGTAGTGAAAGCAATCGCCGCAAGAACGCAAAGCATCGCGGTCGCGCGCATGGGAGGTTTCTCCGTGTCCTCTGTGACTCTGTGTTGAAGACCTTCGCCCTAGTGATGACTAAAACACCGCTCGAGGCTGAACACCATCGCCGTCTTCGACTCGTTGCACGCGACGACGGCGTCGTAATCGTTCACCGAGCCGCCGGGCTGCACGATGGCCGTGATGCCGTGGTCGGTCGCGGCGCGCACGGCGTCGCGGAACGGGAAGAATCCGTCGGACGACATCACCGCGCCGTCCATCGTCTCCGCGCCCTTGTACTTCCGGCCCGCCTTGTGGACGGCCTGCTCGACCGCGCCCACGCGGTCCTGTTCGCCGGTGCCGACGGCGAGCGTCTGGCCGTTCTTCGCGATGACGACGCCGTTCGACCGCACGTGGATGTTTACGTACCAAGCGAACAACAGGTCGTCGAGTTCGCGCGCGGTCGCCTGCCGCTGGATGTCGACGCGGCCCTGTTTGCCCTCGGCGTACGCGGGCACGAGGTCGGCGGCCGTCTTCACGCGCGACAGGTACGGCACCGCGAGCACGACGGACCCGTCGTCGAACACCTTGATCTCGCGCACGTCCGTGCCGTCGTCGATATACTTCGGCAGCACGCTCAGGTCCGGCAACTGGATCACGCGAAGTTCCTTGTTGCGCTTGTAGCGATCGCCCGCGTTGAGGTTCGCGAGCGCCTCCTCGGTGAATCCCGGCGCGGCGACGCCTTCGACGACGGTCTGCATGATCGCGTCCGCCGTCGCGCCGTCCACTTCGCGGTTGAACACGACGACGGACCCAAACGCGGCCTGCGCATCGGCGTCGCGTGCGCGTTCGTAGACGGTCTTCAGGTCGTGGTTGCCCGCCTGCATCGCGACGCCGCTCGGGTTGCAGTGCTTCATCACGGCGCACGCGGGCCGTTGCAGGTATTTCAGGATGCCGGCGGCGTGGTGCATGTCCTCGATGTTCGTCTGCGAGAGGCCGGCCTTGCCCGTCTTGAGCATCTTGTAGCCGCCGAGGACGAGCTTGCCGCCGACGGGCCGGTAGAACGCGGCGGGCTGGTGCGGGTTCGTGCCGTAACGCAGGTCCTCGACCTTCTCGTATTTTCGGCCGAGAATCTCGACGGTTTCCGGAAAATCACCCAGGTTTTTCTGACGATACATCGCCTTCAAATCGTGCTGCGCCATGATCCCTCCGCGTGGATTCAGCCGAAACGCGGATTATAGCGTCGCACGGCCGAGAATTGCGCGCCCGCGCCGATCGGGA
>CAYUZD010000211.1:0-5884 GCA_964449475.1 uncultured Nitrospirales bacterium | reverse complement strand
TTGAGCTTCATCAGGGTGTCCGGCACGTCGTTGCTGGGGAACAGTTGGAGCACCACGAGGTCGGGTTTGAGCGGCATGCCCCACTTTTTGAGCCGCGCGAGTTCCTGCCACGGCGCGTACCCGGACACGCCCAGATTCACTACCGTGACCGGCCGCGACTCGGAGGAGGCGGCGAGTTGTTCGAGCCGGGCGGCGATGTGTTCGTCGTCGTTGACACCCCAGCCGTAGGTAAACGAATCGCCGATCATCACAATGCGGAACTCGTTCGTCTCCTTCGGCCCGACCTCCGCGCCACGCGAACCGGCGGCCGAATGGGTCACCACGAAGGGTCCGGACCGCCCCTGAATCTTCGAGGATTCGTACTCGCGGCGCATCGAAGGTCTGGGCGCCCACAACGACGCGTCGTCCGCCTGCATCGAATCGAGCGATGGCGGGAGCGGCAGCGGAATGTCGAGCAGATAGCGCGAACCCAGTTCGAGGATGCCCGCGGCGAACGCGATACCGAACACAAAGAGCGCCGCGTTGCCAAGTGCCGACCGAGCCGCGCGCTTGAAGTCCGGCACCGTGCCGGTGCGGAGATAGAACCCGAGCGAGACGTATCCCAGTGCGACCGCAAAGTTCGCCAACCAGGGCGTGGCTTTGTACGCCGAATCCAACACGAACAGCAGCGCGACGATGTGGCAGACCCGCGAGAGCGCGATCCGGCTGCGGACGAAACGCGCGAGCGGATTCGCAGACATGGGAATGAAGAGTCGGCCGCGTATGGCGCTCAACACGCCGGCGACCACGCCGATGCCGAATATCCAGTCGCCGATGTGCGCGAAACCGCCGATAACCAGCGCGGCCAACAACAGCAGGACCGAGCCCGAAGCCACGGCGATGTAACCCGGAATCGTGAGCAGCACTATCGGAATGGCAAACAGCAGCGGGAGCCGGTACGGGACCTCGATCAGCACCCACGCAATCGCGAGCGCGACCGCCGTCGCGGATAGCGCGAACAGCCAGTGCCACTCGCGTAGTGTGAGATCCGGCGCGGGGCCGTCTCCGCCGGTCGTTCGGTTCACGGGGTTCGATCCCGCCGGAGCCCAGCCGTCACGCTCACCGGCCGTTGTACGCGATCCGGTAGATCACGCCGGCCTGATCGTCGGACACGAGCAGCGCGCCGTCGGGCATGACGAGCACGTCCGCCGGCCGGCCCCAACTGTCGTTGCCCTCGAGCCAGCCCTCGGCGAACGGTTCGTAGGACACCACGCGGTTGCCGTCCAGCCTGACCAGCATCACTCGATAGCCGGACTTCTCGCGGCGGTTCCACGATCCGTGTTCGGCGATGAAGATCTGGTTGCGGTACGTCTCCGGAAACATCGAGCCGGTGTAGAAGCGCATGCCGAGCGCCGCCACGTGCGGACCGAGCACCTGCGCCGGCACAACGAACTCCGACGCCTCGCGGCCCTTGCCGAACCGCGGATCGGGCGTGTCCCCCTGGTGGAAGTACGGGAACCCGAAATGTTGTCCCGCCGATTCGAGCCGGTTGAGTTCGTCACCGGGGATATCATCGCCCATCAGGTCGCGGCCGTTTTCGGTGAACCACAGTTCGCGGGTCTGCGGGTGCCAGTCGAACCCGACGGAATTGCGCACGCCGTGGGCCACGATCTCGCGCCCGGTGCCGTCCGGATTGATCCGCGTAATCGATGCGAAGATCTCCTCCTCCTCGCACACGTTGCACGGCGCGCCGACCGGCACGTACAGCTTGCCATCGGGCCCGAACGCGATGAACTTCCAGCCGTGATGCCCGCGCGCCGGGTAGTCCCCCGTAACGATGACCGGCGCGGGCGGGTTCTCCAAACGGTTCTCGATATCGTCGAACCGGAGGATCTGGCTCACCGTCGCGACATACAGCGCGCCGTCGCGAAACGCGACCCCGTTCGGCATCCAGACGTCGGATCCGTCGGGTAGTTTTCCAGGCTGGAGAATCGTGTGCACGGCGTCGGCGCGTTGGTCGCCGTTATTGTCCCGCACGGCGTAAACGTAATTCGCGCTCCGCGTCCCGACGAACAACGTGCCGTTCGGCGCAAGCACCATCGAGCGTGCGTTTTCCACGCCGTCGGCGTAGATCGAGATCGAGAATCCGTCCGGCAGCGTGATCCGCGGGAGAAGCTCGGCCACCTCCGCGCGCGCACAGGACGACAACGCCGCGACCGCGACGGAACAGATGAGACAACGGCTTACGGTGCGGCGCGGAATCATGCGGACCCTCTCCTGAGTGCGTGCATATACAATCTGCAAACGATGCCAAACGGCGGGGTTGCGACGCAAACGCTACGCCCGGACGAGGGACGCCAGCACCTCGACGTGCGAGGTATGCGGGAACATATCCACGCCCCAAAGCCGTTCGAGCCGGTACGCCTTCAGCAACGGCGGCAGTTCCTCGCGCAACACGCTCGCCTTGCACGAGACGTACAGGATGCGCGGCGGCGCGCAATCGATCAGCCGCTGTAACGGCTTCGGAGTCATTCCTCCGCGCGGCGGGTCGACGACCGCCACCGAGTTCGGCTCCATCCCGCCGTTTTCCGCCAGCAGGCGCAGGTAGTGGCGCATCGGTTCAGTCGAGAAGAACACATTCTCGATCCCGTTGAGCGCCGCATTGTGTACGCCGTCGGCGGTCGCGGACTGTTCGCTCTCGACACTGCGCACCACCTGGACCAGATCGCTACACGAGAACGCGATCCCTCCGGCGCCGCCATAGAGGTCATAGAGGACGTTCGCACCGGTTTCGCGCACCCACCGCCGGATTTCGCCGTAGAGCACTTCGGCCGCGAGCGTGTTCGTCTGGAAAAAGCTGAACGGCGAGATGCGGAACGTGATGTCGCGCGTCCGGCCTTCGTCGGGCACGTGCATGGATTCGTGGATATGCGGAACGCCCTCGACGAGATCCATCCGATCCGCGAACGCCCCGCGGGCGGTGCGGCTGAACGTCCCGCGAAAAATCGAGTGCGACGGAAACGAAGTCTGGACCGCGCCGGTGAATCCGCCGGCGTCCCACTCCCCCTCGCTCGTGATCAGCGCCACCATGCGCTCGCCCGTGCGTTTGCCTTCGCGCACGAGCAGCGCGCGCAGCAATCCCGAACCCGCGCGCGCATCGAATGCCCGCAGGCCGCGTCCACGTGCCCACGCCCGGACCGCGGTCAACAGCCGGTCGCAGCCCTCAGGCGCGATGTGGCAGGTTTCGACGTCGATCGGATGGTACCACTCGCCCTTCTTCGTGAATCCGAGCAGCGTCTCGCGCACAAAGTCCTTCGGCGGCGGTTCGGGGTACTGCCTAAGTCCGAAATTGAAATCGACCTTGTTGCGATAGTGCCAGACCACGGGCGACGGCAGGACGGAGATCGAATCGTTCCAATGTTCGCGGAACAACTCCTCGAGCGCGCGTTGTTTGCGCGCTACCTGTTCCGGATAGAGCACATCCTGCGATTGACACCCGCCGCATTCGCCGAAATGCGGGCAGAGCGTGCGCTGTGTCGCCGTCGACAACGAAATCATCCGCCGAGTGTAGCGAAGTCCGATCGCGCGGGAAAGCCGCCCGGCCTCACGCGAACGCCGGCGCGCGCCGGATCTCCACGCGGCAGCCACGCGCGTCCAGTTCGACCCACGCGTACCGGCCATCGAGAAACGGGCCGGGATTGACCAGCACGGTCTTGCCGATCGAATCGACGCCCTGTGCCTCGTGGATGTGCCCGGAGAAACAGATCGCAGGGTGGTGACGCTCGATGCTGTGCCGGACCGCCGCGCTGCCAACGTGCTTTCCAATGCCCGCGAGATCCACCTTGGTGTTCGACGGCGGCTGGTGCGAAACCAGGACCACCGACCGGGTTCCATCGACGCCCTCATAGGCCGCCTCGAGATGATCGGCAATCTCGCTCTCGCTCCATTCGTTGAGCGTCGGAATCGGACACGGGAGCGACCCGCCGAGGCCGACAAACGTGACGCCGTCGATGGTCTGACGGGTGCGGTGCAGACAGATGCCCTCTTCGACAAGCAATTGCTCGACTTCCGGGAAATCGCAATTGCCCATCACGGCCAGTATGCGCGGGTTGTGCGCGCGGATCGCGTCGAGCACGCGCAGACCGTCGTCCCGTCGTCCAAACGTCGTCAAGTCGCCCGGCAGGAGCACGACGTCGGCGGACTCGAGGTCGTGAGCGATATCGTCGGCCGCGTGCGGCTTGCCGTGGATGTCCGTCAGCGCGACGATGATCATGCTCGATTCCTCCGGTCCGCAAATCCGGAATGCGATGATACGCGGCGAACGCGGCGAATGCACGGCTCCGCGCTTGAATGCGCCCCGAAGCTGGGCTACCCTTTTGCCCGGGGGACCCATGTTCGAGGACACGCTGTTTGCCGCTGGGGTAGTCGTGCTCGTGGCCTCAGGCGCGGGCGGACTCTTTCATCTGCATCGCCGGTCCCGGCGAGCGGCGTCCAACGTCTCGCCGAGTTCCGCCGCTGACGACCAACTTACCGCGCAAGATCGCGAAGCCGCGCTCGAACGTGTCCGCGCCGCCGTCGACGACCTGCTCAGCGGCGTCTCGGGCAACCTGACCGCGATCGAGGGCGACGCGCACCGCTACGGCCGCGCGCTCGCCGAGCACCGCGAATCGCTCGAACGGATGGCCACGATCGACGACCTGCGCGATCTCGAACAACGCATGCTTCAGCAAGTCAAAGATGTCCAGGGTGCAAACGATCGATATCGGCGCGAACTTGATGTCGCCAATCAGAAGGTCGTGGAACAACAAAAAGAGCTCGAGCGGCTGCACCAGGCCGCGGCCGTGGATTTCCTGACCGAACTGCCGAACCGGCGCCAGCTCGACGAACGCATGCGCGAGGAAATGGGCAGGGCGAAGCGGTACAACCAGCGGTTCTCGCTCGTGGTCTTCGACCTCGATCATTTCAAACGCGTGAACGACGACTTCGGGCATGCCGCCGGCGACCGCATCCTGCGCGCGATCGCGCAGCTTATGCACGAACAGAAACGCTCCAGCGACTTCCTCGCGCGCTACGGCGGCGAGGAGTTCGTCATGCTCCTGCCGGAGACGCCCCTCGAGAACGCGGTGCAGTTGGCCGAGAAAATCCGCGCACGCGTACGCGAAGCGGAGTATCAATTCCAGAAACGCTTGGTCCGCATCACGCTCAGTGCCGGGGTCGGCGAAGTGGAACCGGCGACGGACTCGCCCGAGTCGCTGTTCGATCGCGTGGATGCCGCGCTCTACCAGGCCAAACGGGAAGGCCGCGACCGCGTCTGTGTGGTCGAGGCACCGGCGGCCGACGCGAAGTAGCGCGTTGCCCGCGCGTCGCGGGCCGTGTCAGTATGGCGCCATGCCGCCCATCGTCCTTTCCAAGACCCTCGTCCGCACCCTGCTCCCCGAACGCCCGCGGGACGCGCACAAGGGCACGTTCGGCCATGCGTTCATCATCGCGGGCTCGCGCGGATTCACGGGCGCGGCAAAAATGGCGGGCCTCGCCGCGGCCCGCGCCGGCGCGGGACTGGTCACGCTAGGCATCCCGCGCACGCTCGCCGACATCGTCGCCGCCGGCGCAATGGAATTGATGACGCTGCCGCTCGCCGCAACGCGCGAGGAAACGCTCTCTCGCGATGCCGTCGCCGATGCCCTTCGATTCGCGAAGGACAAGAATGCCGTCGCAATTGGCCCCGGCCTGTCCCAACGCAACGGCACGCAGGAATTCGTGCGGAAGTTCGCCGCGAAATGCGCCGCGCCGATGGTCATCGACGCCGACGGACTGAACGCGCTGGCGGGACATCTGGGCACGCTGAAAAAGGCCGCCCACACGCCGATTCTGACGCCGCATCCCGGCGAAATGGCGCGTCTATGCC
>CAYUZD010000210.1:0-5918 GCA_964449475.1 uncultured Nitrospirales bacterium | reverse complement strand
GCGATCGCGAACGGCGCGGCGACGGCGGCGGACTGGATGTCGGCGGCGTCGTTCATGTCGATGGCGGGCCTCATCTCGACGATGGGTTACGACGGTTCCGTGTACCTCATGGGCTGGACCGGCGGCTACGTGTTGCTGGCGCTGTTGCTCGCGCCCTACCTGCGCAAGTTCGGCAAATATACGGTGCCGGATTTCGTCGGCGACCGGTACTACTCGGACACGGCGCGCGTAGTGGCCGCGATCTGCGCAATCTTCGTGTCGATGACGTACGTCGCGGGTCAGATGCGCGGCGTGGGCATCGTGTTCAGCCGGTTCCTCGGCGTGGACATTTCTATCGGCGTGATCGTGGGCGTGATCATCGTGGCGTTCTTCGCGGTGCTGGGCGGCATGAAGGGCATCACGTGGACCCAGGTCGCGCAGTATGCCGTGCTGATTCTCGCGTTCCTGATTCCGTCCGTCGCGATCGCGTACCAATTGACCGGCAATCCCATTCCGCAACTGGCGTTCACGACGAGCGACATCGTGCCGCGGCTGAATGCGGCGCTGACGGACCTCGGATTCGGGTCCTACACCGAGCCGTTTGCGGCGGGGAAACGCACGCAGATCGACATTCTTTGCATCACGTTGTCGCTGATGGTGGGCACGGCGGGTCTCCCCCACGTGATCGTGCGTTTCTATACCGTGCCGAACGTGCGCGCGGCCCGGTACTCGGCAGGCTGGGCGCTGCTGTTCATTGCGCTGCTTTACACGACCGCGCCGGCGCTCGCGGCATTCGCGCGGTACAACCTGGTAACCGGGCTGCACGGTGCAACGATCGTGTCCGTTGAGACGGCAACGACGAACGGCGAGAAGCCCGTGTACACGCTGTCCCCGGCGACGGAGAACGCGGCGAGCCTCGAGTGGACGCGGGAATGGCAGAAGACCGGGCTGCTCGCAATCGAGGACAAGAATGGCGATGGCGCGGTGACGATGTCGCCGGACGCGGCGACAAACGAGATCAAGATTGACAACGACATCATCGTGCTGGCGACGCCGGAGGCGGCGGGTTTGTCCGCGTGGGTGATTGCGCTGGTCGCCGCGGGCGCGCTGGCGGCGGCGTTGTCCACGGCCGCCGGGTTGTTGCTCGTGATTTCGAGTTCGATCGCGCACGACGTCTACTACCGCATGATCAATCCCAGGGCGGACGAGGCGCACCGCGTGTTCGTCGGGCGCGTCATGGTGATCCTCGCCGTGTGCGTTGCCGGGTACTTCGGCGTAAACCCGCCGGGGTTCGTGGGCGAGGTCGTCGCGTTTGCGTTCGGCCTGGCCGCGGCGAGCTTCTTCCCCGTCATCCTGCTGGGCATCTTCAGCACGCGCGTGACGCGTGAAGGCGCGATCGCGGGCATGCTCACGGGACTCGCGTTTACTTCGTTCTACATCATCGGCGTGCAGTTCTACGGCATGGAGCGGTGGTGCTTCGGCATCTCCGCGCAGGGCATCGGCACCGTGGGCATGCTGCTGAACTTCGCGGTCACGCTCGCGATCACGGCGATCACGCCCGCGCCGCCCGCGCACGTGCGCGAAATGGTCGAGGGCCTGCGGCATCCGGACCATCCGGGGCCAGCGGTCATCCTCGACGAAGGGACGGAGTAGGCAGACACGAAACCGCTACTTCGTCAGCGACCCAATTCCTTCAATGCTCGCGCTTCCATTTCATCCAGTTTGGCTCGGGGTTTCTCGCCGAGTTTGTAGACGCGGGAAGCTTCGGCCAGTCGTGTTACGTCTTCCCAACGCGTCAGTTGAGCATACAATCCTGCAAGCCCAAGCCAATTGTTTTCTTCTTCCGGTTCCAATTCGATCCCAGACCGATATAGCGACTCCGTAGTTTCGTAATCCGCCACCTTGCGATACTCGAATGCCAGCTTGAAATAGTAGTCCCCGCGAGGTTCCAAGTCGATCGCGCGCCGGAAATTCGCGATGCGCTGGTCTCGATCTACGAGCGACTCGGCGTACTTCTGCGTTGCGAACGCCCGACAGTAGTTGAAACTCGATAGCGAATCCCAGAGTGACGGGACTGGGTAACGATCTCCCAGAAACTCGAATTGTTCGAACGCATCAAGGTATTGATCTCGCGTATACAGCATTCGGCAGTAGTTCGCGCGGGTCTCCAATTCGTCCGGCCACTTCTCGGCGAGCTGCCGATAGAAGTCGAACCGTTCCTCCACCACTTCAGGCCGTTCCATGATGTCCTCGAACCCGTCCCGATAACTCTCCATGTACGAGTAAGCGCGGAGGCGGGCAAAGCCCGGGAGAGGGTTGCCGAGGTCTTGCATTGCTTTTCCGCACTCATGGACGAACGCATCGACCTGCCCCCAGGATCCGCCCCACTGCGGCAGCAAACGCGATAGCTTCGTTCTGCGGACGCCTACATGAGAGGGCACCAACTCGAGTGTGCGCCGGTAGTAGCTCTCAAACTCATCGCCCGACAGACTAGTCGCGTGCGCAATGCTCAGCAGATTCGCATAAATCTCGGGGTCCGCGCTATTGATTTCTGCACTCTTCTGGAGGCAGTCGAATGCGACTTGCATTGCCTCGGAGAAACGGTTCCAAGCCTTGTTGGACACCGTGTTTGCGTAACCGGAACCTCGCCAGTACCAGGCGTAATCAATGTTGAACGCGCCGCGAACAAGCCAGGCGATGTGAGATTCAGGATGCCTATCCGTCCATCTACGCAACAGCTCACGCGCATCCTCGGGGTCGAATTTGTAGTTCAGCGATCCGACCTCAGAGATGATTCGACTGTACTCGTAGGCCGCCCACGGATCGGAAATCTCCGACAGTTTTGCCGATAAGCGCTCTTCGACGAAGTTGTACTCCTTCTCGGCATAGAGCTTCGAGGGCAAATCTTCCGACAAGTAGACGAGCGTGTATCGATCGGCGAGTCTTGGTTCGAGAGGCTTATACGTCGAATTGTAACGCTCGGCTGCTTCCTTCCACTTTGCCGGATTGTCGATCTTCTCCGCCGGCGGGTCTTCTGGAGAGTTTGCCGGAACTGAATCCGACCGTTGCAGATCCAATGTTCTGTAAGCCATAAGGCCCGCCGTCCCGAGCAGGGTGGTACAAAACAGTGCGACGCTCACGCCAACAACCAGCCAGACTACGCGTTCACGGTTCATGTTAGCGGCTCCTCTCGAGATCGAATCGCCCGTCGTGATTCCCCAATCTATATCGCCGATGTCGAGACGGCAAATCAATGCTCCATGGCTGCAATTCAGAGGGTGGCGGTCTGGTGGCACAAGTCTGCAAGCGGATCGAGAGACCGCGGCATCCGGACCATCCGGGCCCGGCGGTCATCCTCGACGAAGGGACGGAGTGACCGTTAGCCCTCGTCCGCTAACCACGTCGGCACGCCTGGACTAATCCGGCCGCCAGCGCCGCGCGATGCATCGTCTATATACTCTTGCAGGCTCGTTGCCCTCCGGAGCGAACTGGTGAGACGTCGCATTCGGGGTGAATCAGCGTAAGTTTAGGTGGGAATCAACCTATTTACGGTGTTTACGGGATGTGCGGAGTGAATGAGAATTAATTGGACGGATTTCAGAGTTCAGTTCTGGGAGTCAGGTCTACGATGAGCGCGGAATCGGATCGTTTCAGAATAGAGCCGACAGCGGGGTACGCGCCGCGCATCGGCGAGATCGTGTGCATGATGGATCGTGTGCGGGTGCGGACGCTCGAGGCGGTCGCCGGGCTGACCGTGGCGCAACTCGATCATCTGCACGACGCGGAAAGCAATTCGATTGGTGCGCTGCTCGCGCACATGGCCGCGATCGAGACGGTACACGGCATCGTATCATTTGAGAACCGCGGGCCGTCGGCGGAGGAGCGCGCGAAGCTGGGCGCGGCGCTCACGTTGGGTGACGCGGCCCGGCGCGAAATACGCGGTAAGCCGCTTGACCACTATCTCGCGGCCCTGGTCGCCGTCCGCGCGCGCACGAAGGAGCGCCTGCGCGACAAGACGGACGCCTGGCTTGCCGAGGAACGCCCGTACGCCGGCGGTGCCCGGGCGAACAATTATTACATCTGGTTCCACGTCCCCGAGGACGAGACAAACCACCGGGGGCAGATCAATTGGTTGAGGAGGCGGTTGCCCAATTAGCTGTCCGTACGGGGGGCAGGACGTGTAGCTGAACCCCAGTGTTCTTCCTTGGTGTATTGGGCCAGAAATCCGCCGACAGCGGTCTCAATTCCCAATCGAGACAAATGCGGGTACTTCGCGTAGATCGATTCGGGTACGGCCTTTACCAATCGCTGGAACTCACGAGGATCGACCAAACCCGATCGCAGAAACTGGTGCGCGTCGTCGAGGTCCCGCCGGAAACCTCTGACGATCTTGGACAGCAATTGGGTGTATGGATCGAAGTGAAAGAATGAGATCGATCCGGCCGTCTGGATAAGGATGTGGCGATCGTCGCTTCGTTCGAGCGCGGGCACGAAGTCGTCCGGACGGGCAAACTCGATGTTTACGTTTAGACGGTCCTTGATTGATTGTATGTGTCGAAACACTGCTTCGTCATCGGTGCTAAGATCTACATCAATGGATGACTCACGCCAACCCATCCACACGGCCGTGCCGCCGCCAGTCAGATAGACACGGTAATGGCCTCGGCGCGGCGCGGTCCGTGCCAATTCGCTCATCAGCGCGGCGAGCCGTTCGCGTGTCAACTCAGTTCGCATGACGCACCGATCGGCGACGAACCAGGGGGCATGCATCGGCGAACGACTGAGCCTGGCGCAGGTAGGCGCGGTAACGGGCATGCGCAAGGCCCGGGTTCACCGTTTCGAGACGGCGGTACAGCCGGATGTCGGCGTCGTCGAAGACGTTTCGCGGCACTGGAACCCCTTCTCGACGGAGACGCGGTTCGGCAAGGGACACGAGGAGACTTTCTTCCGATTCCACGCCTTCGCACAAATCGATTAGGCCAGTATCGATGATCTCGCCACCCGGAAGACCTAGTTCGGCGAAGCTGCGGCCGCCGAAGCGGTTGGCGATCCATCGGTGAATGACGGCCCGTCGCGCGGAGGCGGAGCGTGCTGCGGGATCCATGCGTTGGGCGCGAGTGCGGCCTCCGATGGCGCCGTAATCTTGAAACAATCGTCGATACTCGTTCGGGAGCTTCACGGTTCGATTATACCAAGGGGGTACGTATTTTGCATCAGTTGGAGGACGAATCCATAGTGGCTCGCAACTACTCTTAGTTAATATGTAGACTATCTCAATTCGATTGCGGAAGGAGTTGAGGCGATGCGGACTATTTCACGGGTGGCGGTTCTGGGGTCGGGGGTCATGGGCGGCGCGATCGCCGCGCACCTGGCCAATTGCGGGATCCCGAGCCTGATGCTGGACATTGTGCCGCCGAATCTTCCGGACGCGGACAAGAAGGACCGGGAGAAGCGGAACGGGTTTGCGGCGAAGAGCAAGGCGGCGCTTCTAAAGTCGAAGCCCTCCCCCATCTACCGCGCGTCGTTCACCGATCGCATCGAGATTGGCAACTTCGACGACGACATGGCGCGGATCGCGGAGTGCGACTGGATCATCGAGGTGGTGAGCGAGCGGCTGGACATCAAGCTGAAGGTATTCGAGAGCGTCAAGAAACACCGCAAGCCGGGGGCGATTGTCTCGACGAACACGAGCGGGATCCCTCTGCACTCGATGGCGCCGGCGATGGACGACGAGATGGCGCGGCACTTTCTTGGGACGCATTTCTTCAATCCGCCGCGGTACCTGAAGCTGGTTGAGATCATTCCCGGCGTGAAGACGGATCCGGCGATCATCCAATTCATGGCGGCGTTCCTCGAGAACGAACTCGGCAAGGGCGTCGTGTATGCGAAGGACACGCCGAACTTCATCGCGAACCGGATCCTGACGTTCGGGTCGCAGT
>CAYUZD010000209.1:0-5960 GCA_964449475.1 uncultured Nitrospirales bacterium | reverse complement strand
GGCCCATCAAGGGCGTCGCGCGCTCGGCCATCTGCCAGATCCTGCCGACCAAGGCCAGCCCCGTCGTCGTCCTCGATCTCGGTGCAAACGTCGATTGCACCGCCGAGCATCTCTGCCAGTTCGCGGAAATGGGCCAAGTCTATTCGCAACTCATCTTCGGGATCGACAGCCCGCGCGTCGGTCTGCTCAACATCGGCGAAGAGAAGGTCAAAGGCAACGAGATCGCGAAGAAGGTCCATCAGCGGCTCGATGCCGCGCCGCACATCAACTTCATCGGCAACGTCGAGCCCAAGGCGCTCTTCGCCGGCCAGGCCGACGTCGTCGTCTGCGACGGGTTCATTGGCAACCTGCTGCTGAAGACCAGCGAAGCCGTCGCGGGACTCGTGAAGACCCTGCTCGAGCGCGAAATGAAGCGCTCCGTCTTCAGCATGATGGGTGCGGCGATGAGCCTACCCGCCCTGCGCCGCATCAAGCGCCAGACCGACCCCAACCAGCAGCCCGGCGCGCCCTTGCTCGGCGTCAACGGCATCGTTATCATCGCCCACGGGTCCTGTACGCACGAGGGCATCAAGAACGCCCTGCTCGGCATCGAGGCCGAGGCCGAACTAGGCCTCAACGAACACATTCAACAGGGTATTGCGAACCTGCGCGCGTCCGACGCGGCCGTGCGCACCGTGGGGGTCGAATCCTGATTACGTACCTGTTCCCGGGACAAGGCAGCCAGAAGCCGGGCATGGGCCACGACTTCTACGAGGCCTCTCCCCCGGCCCGGGCGGTTTTCGATCTTGCCGCGGGCATCCTCGGACCCGATTTCCTCGAGCGCCTCTTCCAGGGCGACGAAGACGAATTGCGCGACACGCGCCTAACCCAGCCCGCGCTTGTCACCGTCGAACTCGCCGTCGTCGCGCACCTCAGCGAGGCGGGTGTCCGGCCGGACGCGGTCGCGGGACACAGCGTCGGCGAACTCGCGGCGCTCGCCACGGCCGATTGCATCTCCATCGGCGACGCCATCCGGATCGCGGACGAACGCGGGCGCGCGATGGCCGAGGAAGCGCCGGCCGGCGCCATGGCCGCGATCATGGGCATGGACATCAACGCCATCGAACTCATCCTGCCGCCCGGGGTCGAGGTCGCCAACTACAACGGACCGTCACAAACCATCATTTCAGGCACCAAACAGGCGATTGAAACGGCGCGTGAAACGCTGGAACGCTGCGGCTCGCGTCGACTTGTCCGTCTGAACGTTTCAGGGCCGTTCCATTGTTCCCTGATGCAGCCCGCTTCCGATCGGTTCCGGAGGGTGTTGCGCGATCTTCCCATCGGCCCGCCGCGCTGCACGTTCATTTCGAGCGTCAGCGGCAATGTCGAGGCCGATCCGAAGCGTATCCGGGAGTTGCTGGCCGATCAGATCCACTCCCCCGTCCGCTGGACCGGCGTCATGGCACGTATCCTGCCGGGCGACGTGCTCGAGACCGGCCCCGGCGCCGTCCTTCAGGGCATCGGCCGCCGGATTGACAATGCCCCGGCCATCCGGCCCGTCGGGACGTTTGCCCAGGCCCAGGCCTGGGTAGGCGCGCGAAAGGCCGAGCCGGCGTGAACGGATTCGAGGGGAAGTCCGTCCTCGTCTCCGGGGGCACGCGCGGAATTGGCCGCGCCATCGCACGCGCGTTCGCCGCGCAGGGCGCCAAGGTCGCCATCTGCGGCCGCGATTCAGACCGGGTCGTCGCGGCGGCGCTCGAACTCGCGGACGAGACCGGCGGCGTGGTCCATGGGTTCGCAGCGGACATCGCCAAGGATACCGAGGTTGACTCGCTTATCGCCGACGCGGCGAAGGCGAACGGCCCGATCCAGATTCTCGTCAACAATGCCGGCATCACGCGCGACGGTCTCGTTCTCCGCATGAAGAACGACCAGTGGGCCGACGTCGTCCAGACCAACCTCACCGGGACGTTTTATATGTGCCGCGCCGTCAGCCGCGACATGATCAAGCAGCGATGGGGCCGCATCATCAACATCTCGTCCGTCGTCGGCCTGCGCGGGCGCGGCGGCCAGACCAATTACGCGGCCGCGAAAGCGGGCATCATCGGACTGACCAAGTCGCTCGCGCAGGAACTCGCTTCGCGTAACGTGACTGCCAACGTTATCGCTCCGGGCCTGATCGAAACCGACATGGCCTCCGGCCTGACCGAGGACAATCGCCGCGACATCCTCAAGAGCATCCCCGCGGCGCGACCCGGTACGGTGGAGGAAGTGGCCGCGGCGGTGCTGTTCCTCGCGGGCGAGGGCGCAAGCTACGTTACCGGCCACGTTCTGTGCGTGGACGGCGGCTCGGCGATGTGACGCGGCGCTGACGCGCAAACGACGCGAGAGCGAGTACGCCCAGCATCGCCATCCACGCTACGGCCCCTACGCCGTCGAACTGCAATAGGACGACGACCGGCGCGATCCCGATGCGGACCAATGCAGCCAACGCATCCGATCCGGCCACGCGATCCGCGATGTCCGGGCTGAGCCTGTAGTACACGTCTGAGAACGCGGCGCCGGCCGGATTCGTCATCAGCGATCGATCGCGCCAGGTCCGCAACACTTCGATCTGCCCGGCGAACGGCGTCCCATACGCGGCGGTCGCGATGAAGCACCCGCCCCCGCTGCTCCGCACGGGCTCGGTCCCGTCCAACTCGGCGCTCGTCGCCGCGACTACGAAATCGCCGAGCGTCCCGCCCTGCGCCTCGATGTTCTCGTACTCCGTGAGGTTCGTCACGCCGTCGCCGTCCAGGTCGCCGTCCGCGGCGTACGGCTCGTTTGCGGCCCGTGGCGCGACGCTCCAGTCAAGGAACTCCGCCGTGCCTCGAATCGCCGCGGGAAGGCAATCGCCGCCCGTGCACGTCACCTGGGCGTAGTCCGCTGCCAGCGCGTATGGCGGTTCCACGAGCGCGAGCGCGGCCTTCACCGCGGCCTCGGTCGTCGCATTCGTCAGCATCAACGCCGCGATGGCCTCGCGAAATCCTTCCAACCCGGCCGTATCGAGTTCCCCGTCGAAGAGCCCCAGGTTCGCGTCGTACGCGAGAGCGGTCGCGGCGGACAACGGCAGCGGCGCATCCGGATTGCACGCTACTTCGCGCACTAGGCGCAACGCAGCATCATCTGGAAGCTCGTCGCCGTCCAGGTCATCGCTACCGCTGGCGAACATCTCGGCAAAATCCACGGCCTCGGCCGCCAGATCCGGAAACGCCTCGCACAGCGCGTCCGCGGGAGCGCCACGGCCCGCGTCTTGTCCCGCCGCCGCGGCGCACACCACGGACCCCAGAACGCCCCAAAGCATCACCCGCTTGATTCGCATTCGCACTCCCCTCGCTCGTTTTTGGTTGACGCGCCCGCCGCCTACCGTACCAGCCCCGCCCACGCTCCGTGAAACGTCCCCGGTCCGGCGGACCAGTTGACCCCGGCGCGGGATTTCCCTAGAGTAGGGTACCCGCGACACGTTGTCACTTATCCGACAACCGCGCGCGAAGTTCCGTTCGGCTGCCACTTTCGCACAACCAGGGAGACCACCGCCATGAAGTATCGCCTCGCCATCGTTCCGCTCGCCATCGCGTTCGCGCTCGCCGCGGCGCTGCCCGCCGCCGCGCAGTCCGCGCCCGACCCCACCGGCCTCTGGAAGGTCGAGGTCGACATGGGCGGCACGCCCCTGCTCGCCACGCTCAACGTCCACAAGAACGACGACGGGACCTACGGCGGCACGTTGAACTCCCCCATGGGCGAAATGAGCCTCGACAACGTCCAGTACGTCGCGGGCGAGTCGCTCAGCTTCAGCGAGACGGTCGGCGAAGGCGATACCGCGATTTCCTTTACGTTTGACGGCAAGTTCACCGACGCCGACCACTTCGAGGGCAAGCTCGTCAGCGAGACGATGGGCGAAATGGCCGTCAAGGCCGCTCGCGGCTCGGCCGACAACCCGCTCGCCGGCATTTGGGCGATCACGAGCGATTCGCAACTCGGCAAGCTCGAGCGCAAGCTCGTCGTCTACAAGAACGGCTCCGCGAAATACATCACCGACGAAGCGGAGTTCAAAGTGAACGGTCTCACCGTCGAGGGCGATGCGGTGAACTTTGACGTGACCGTCGCCGCGCAGGGACAGGAACTCGCACTGCATTTCAAGGGCATCCACGCCGGCCAATCGCTTAACGGCAACTTCCAGATGGACGGCAGCGACGTCGCCGTCGTCACCGGCACGAAGCAGACGGTCGATCTCGTCGCGGCGGCCGCCGGCAACTGGGACCTCGCCGCCGAGACGCCGCTCGGGCCGTTCGAAGCCAAACTCACCGTCGGCCCCGGTGCCGCGGGCAAGCTCGTCTCCGCGGAAGGCGAATCACCGCTCGAAAACCTGGGCTCGGACGGCGACATGATCGCGTTCGACGTGAACGTGCTCTTCCAGGGCGAGTCCTACCGTGTCACCTTCGAAGGCACCGCCAAGGACGCCGAGATGAACGGCGAATTCATCATGGACGGCTCGCCCGTCGCTACGGTGGTCTGCAAGAAGGCCAGCTAACCCTAGACCGAACCGAATCGGGCGGCCGCACTCTCGCGAGTGCGGCCGCCCGTTGATTTATTGTCTTGCTACGACGGCAGCGCTTCCTCGTACCCGTATGAGTTAATGCTCGGTAGGTCCGAGTGGCCCATCAGCGCCTTGTCGATCGCACGGGCGGCCTCGCGGCCTTCGTGGATCGCCCAGACGACGAGCGACTGTCCGCGCCGCGCGTCGCCCGCTGCCCAGACCTTCGGATTGCTCGTGCGATACGCGTCGCCGGCGCCGTACTGCGCCTTGATGTTCTTCCGCTCGTCGAGTTCGAGCTTGAGTTCGTTCGCAATCGTGTGTTCGGGATGCACGAACCCCAGCGCGAGCAGCACCAGGTCCGCCTCCCACACGAACTCGCTGCCCGGAATCTCCTTCATCTGCGGCCGGCCACCCTGCGGCATTGACCACTCAAGCCGCACAACGCGCAGCCCGGTCAACTGGCCGTTCTCGCCGAGGAACTCCTTCGTCGCGAGGCTCCAGTAGCGCTCGCCCCCCTCTTCGTGGCTCGAGGACGTGCGCAGGATCACGGGCCAGTTCGGCCACGGCGTGCTCGGGTTCTGCCGGTCGGGTGGGCGCGGCATCAACTCGACCGACCGCACGCTCACCGCACCCTGCCGGATGGCGGTGCCGTGGCAGTCCGACCCGGTGTCGCCGCCGCCGAGGACGATCACGCGCTTGCCTTGCGCCGTAATGCCGCCGCCCGGCACGTCCTTGCCCGCGACGCGCCGGTTCTGCTGCGGCAGGTATTCCATGGCAAAATACACGCCGTTCAGATCGCGGCCCGGCACCGGCAAGTCGCGGCCATGGGTCGATCCGATCGTCAGCAGCACCGCGTCGTTCTCCGCGACCAGTTGCGCCGCGGGAATGTCCTTGCCGATTTCCTTGCCGCACACGAACCGCACGCCTTCGGCCTTCATCTGCTTGACGCGCCGGCGCACGTGCTTCTTCTCGAGCTTGAAATCCGGTATGCCGTAGGTGAGCAGGCCGCCCGGCTCGTCTGAGCGCTCGTATAGCGTCACCGCGTGACCCGCGCGGCGCAACTGTTGCGCGGCCGCCATCCCCGCGGGGCCCGACCCCACCACGGCGACCTTCTTGCCCGTCTCACGCTGCGGCGGCTCCGGCTTGATCCAGCCTTCCTTCCAGCCCTTGTCGCCGATCGTGTTCTCGATCTTCTTGATCGTCACCGCGGGGTCCGTGATCGCGAGCACGCACGACGCCTCGCACGGCGCCGGGCACACCCTGCCCGTGAACTCGGGGAAATTGTTCGTCGAGTGCAGGACCCGCAGCGCTTCCTCCCACTCGTCGTCCTTCACCAGATCGTTGAAGTCAGGGATGATGTTGCCGAGCGGGCAGCCCTGGTGGCAGAACGGCACGCCGCAGTTCA
>CAYUZD010000208.1:0-5970 GCA_964449475.1 uncultured Nitrospirales bacterium | reverse complement strand
GGGCTGCGGAACGGCTGGTTGTTGTTCGGCGAGCGCGTGAGCCCGGCCAGCATCGCCGATTCCGCCAGCGTCACATCCGCCGCGTGCTTGCCGAAATACTGCAACGACGCCGCCTCGACCCCGTGCGCGCTGATCCCGAGAAAGATCTGGTTGAGATACATCTCGAGGATCTCGTCCTTCGTGAACTTCCGTTCGAGCTGGACGGCCACGAGCATCTCGCGCGCCTTGCGGTTGACCGTCGCCTCCGTGGTGACGCCGGTGCCCTCGATGTTGCGGACGATCTGCTGCGTGATCGTGCTCGCGCCGCGCAGATGGTTCGTCCGCAGGAAGTCGAGGAACACCGAGCCGTACGCCAGCGGCCGCACGCCGCGGTGCTCGTA
Organism: uncultured Nitrospirales bacterium; assembly: GCA_964449475.1. GTDB lineage: Bacteria > Hydrogenedentota > Hydrogenedentia > Hydrogenedentales > VFKU01. The sequence goes on along the minus strand of CAYUZD010000208.1, from coordinate 5,590 downwards.
AAACGTGTGGTCTTCGGTCGCGATGAACGCCTTCTGCAGGTGCAGCGGCATCTCGTTGAGACTGATGACCTGCCGGGACTCGATCGCGAACTCGCCCATCGGCGCGCCGTCCATCGAGTACATCTTGCTGCCGGTCTTGGGCCGGAAATCGTCGAGCGTCTGGATCGACTCCTCGGCGTCCTGCAGCAGGAACAGGAACACGCCTAGGCCCGCGCCCCAGAACGTCGCGACGCCCAACGTGAACAGAAAAAACAGTCCGCCGCAGCCCCGCGCGCGGGGCTTCATGGCGGGGTCCGTGCCGTGCGCGTCCCCCGGTTCGGTCATGGTGTCTAGTCGCCCTTTGGTAGGGAATTGATCGCCCGCCGCCGGCGAGAGTTCCCCCCTTTCGCCCGGTGGCTGCGCCAGAATTCAAGCGCCAACACGGAGATCGTAGCCCCCCCGGCATCCGCAAGTAAATCGAGCAGGTCAAAGCTCCGATTCGGAACGAACAGTTGGTGGATTTCGTCGGATAGACCGTAGATCGTCGCGAAAACGATTGGCACCGCGCGGACGAGCGGAACCGGATCCGCCGAATTGGATTGAATCAGTCCGACGTAGATCAGCGCGGCCAGTCCGGCGTAGACCACCGCGTGCGCAGCCTTGTCCGCGCCGGGAAAATCGAGCCAGGTCGGGGCCTGATCGGGCAGGCTGGGCTGCGCGGACAGCGCGAAGATTCCCGCACAGTATAGGGCCGTCAGCACGGCATAGGGCCAGCGAAATCGGGTCATCGGACGCGGATTATCCCGGTCTGCGCCGGGGCCGGGCAACCCGGCAAAAACCGCGCCGCCGCCCGCAGGGTCAAATCTGCGCCCCATTGGAGGGCACACGCATGCCTCTCGCAGAACCCATCCTGCTCCGGCCGGAGGCGACGCCGGTGGAGCAGGCGTACCAACTCGCCCGCGTCGCCCGCGCAGCCTACCGCGACGACCCCAGCCGGGACGACGTGTTCGCGGCGTCATTCGCGTCCGTGGTGACCTTCCGCAGCACGCGCGTGTTCGGCCTCGTGGCCGCGGCGGCCGGGGACGTTGTCGTCGCGTTTCGCGGCACGCACGAGGATCGCGAATGGATCGAGGCGCTGGCGTACGGCCAGGCGCCGTGGGCGTCCGGGCGCGCGCACAAAGGCTGCACGCGGCTCGTCGAGAATGTCTGGACGAATCTGCTCGCCGCGCTGTACGACGAAGGCGCGGACACGCGGCGCGTGTGGCTCACCGGGCACAGCATCGGCGGCACGCTCGCGTTGATCGCCGCCGCCCGTCTCGAGCATGAGGGGTTCGACCTGTTCAACGTGACCACATTCGGCGCGCCGGCCGTCCTCGATCGCGCCGCCGCCGAATCGTTCCGCTGCCGCGTCCAGCGCGTGGTGAACAACGAGGACATCGTCGCCGACATGCCGTGGCCCACGCTGACCGATACCTATGTCCACGCAGGCGAACGCATCCTGCTCACCGCGAGCGGGCGTGTCGCCGCGGCACACCACTCGCGCGACCTCGCGCAGCGGTTCGACCGCGCGCACGCGATCGGCGAGGGCGTCCTCGCCGCCGGACCGCTGCACGACCACGCCATCGAACAGTACATCGCCAAACTGGGCCGGCTCGCCGCCGCGCCGGACGCGTGATTCGTTTGGTTTCCGGGTGAATCCCCGGGTACCCTTCGGCGCATGCCCGGGCCGATTCGCGCGATCACGTTCGATTTCTGGCGGACCTTGTATTACGCGAAGGCAGGTGCCCGCGAGCGGTTCGATGCGCGGGTACGGATCATTTCAAACGCGACGGGCGTGACGCGGCAAAAGGTCGCGCCGGTGTTCGAGTCAGTCTCGAACGAGTTTCTGCGAGTACACATTACGCAACAGCGGACGCCGCACCCGCGCGAGGCGATCCCGATGTTGTCGCAGGGTCTCGGCGTCGCACTCGATGCGGCCGCGGGCGAATCGCTCGCCGATGCGATCTCCGATGTCTTCGCCGATCATCCGCCGGAGATGATTCCGGGCGCGCTCGACGCCGTCCGCGCGGCGGCGGCGCGGGTGCCCATCGGCCTCATCTCCGACACCGGCATGACGCCGGGCTCCGCGATCCGCGCGTTGCTCGACCGGGACGGCTTCGCCGGTCAGTTTCGCGTGCTGAGTTTCTCGGACGAGGTCGGCGTCGCCAAACCGCAGCCCGCGATCTTCCGCCATGCGGCCCACGAACTCGGGGTTGAGCCCGGCGCGATCCTGCATCTCGGCGATCTCGAACCGACGGACGTCGCGGGTGCGTTGAACGTAGGCGCGCACGCCGGACTGTTCGCCGGGGACAACAACAAATATGTTGACGGCACGCGCGCGGCGCACGTGTTCGGGTCGTGGAAAGCGTTCATCGAACGGCTGCCTGGCCTCCTGGAACAGCCATGACGGAATTACGTAACCCATTCAGAATGAATGGGTTACGTGCACATTCTGACGTCGCTGGATCCGGCCGGGATCGACCTTCGCGATCATTAAATCGCTAGATTACTGCCACGCAGATCGACACGCGGGCCGGGCGATTTCGCATGCGCGCCGGGCGACATTCCGGGCCGCGTGTGAAATTCCTCTTGACAAACCCGCCGGCAAGGTGTAATTCATTGCGAGTATTCGTTGGGGATTTCGTGGGGCTGCGATGTTCTGGAGTCCTCAACGGGGGCGGACAGTCGATGTCGGCTGCCTCATGTGCGCTGCCGGTCCTGGTGGGAACCAAGTAGCGTTTTTCAGTTAACCAAACAGCACGAACCAGAAGGAGACGACCATGGCGGGGAAGCAATTGACCAAGGCCCAGATTATCGCGACTCTGGCCGACAAATCCGGTCTCAGCAAGAAGGAAATCGCGAACGTAATGCAGTGCCAGATGGACTTGGCGTACAAGGAAGCCAAGAACGGGTACGTGATTCCCGGCGTCGGCAAGCTCGTGATCGTGAACCGTAAGGCGCGCAAGGGCCGCAATCCGGCCACCGGCGAGACCATCCAGATCCCGGCGAAGCGCGTGCTCAAGTTCCGCGTCGCGAAGGCGGCGAAGGACTCGATTTCGCTCAAGTAATCCGCTAACCAGGCGAATCGGTAGAAGTTGCGATCTCGGGGACCGGCCGGACGACTCCGGCCGGTCCCTTGTGTTTCTTTGATTTCCCGCGCGTTTGGATGGTAGACTGCCCGTGCGCTTGAGGGTTTCCGCGCTTGTGACCCATACGCGAAACATCGCATTCGACACGCCTTCTCCCCTCCGGGAGAAGGCGTTTTTGTTGGAGGACTGATGCCGGATACCGGCCCAAACACGCCGCCTGCGACGGTCATCATGTCGCCCGAGGCCGTCGGCGAGGCCATCCGCCAGATGGCGCGAGAGATCATCGACGCCCACGCCGCGAACGATTTCGTCCTCCTCGGCATCCTGCGCCGCGGCCGGCCGCTGGCCGATCGCCTCGCGGACGCCATCGAAGAGATGACGGGCGTGCGGCCCCGCGTCGGCTCCATCGCGACGACGCTCTACCGCGACGACATCCGGTCGGGCCGCGCGCCGGTAAGCGTGCCCGCGGGCAACACACACTTCGACTTCGACGTGAACGGCGCGAACGTCGTGCTCGTGGACGACGTGCTCTACTCGGGCCGGACCGTGCGCGCGGCGCTCGACGAAATCATGGATTACGGCCGGCCGGCGCGCATTCAGCTCGCGTGCCTCATCGATCGCGGACTGCGCGAACTTCCCATCCAGGCCGACTACCTCGGCCAGGCCATCGGCACGCGGCCGCGTGATCACGTCTCCGTCCGGCTGGCGGAGATGGACGGCGAAGACATGGTGCTGCTCGAGCCGGGCGAACCGGACGACAGCGAGGAGGAATAGGACGCGAAACGGCGATGACGGCGGGCGCACGATGGCGGTGACCGAAGCGGCGCACTGGACGCGGCGGCACCTGATCGGCCTGGAGGAACTGGGCCGCGGCGAAATCGAGCTCGTGCTCGATACGGCCCCCCAATTCCTCGCCGTGCAGCAGCGGGAAAGCGGCATCAAGAAGGTGCCGCTGCTGCAGGGCCGGCTCGTCGTCAACCTCTTCCTCGAACCCAGCACGCGCACGCGCGTCTCGTTCGAGTTGGCCGCCAAGCGTCTCAGCGCCGACACGCTCACCTTTACGTCCGCCTCGTCCAGCGCGATCAAGGGCGAGTCGCTCCACGACACGCTCGCGAACATCGAGGCGATGCACAGCGACATCGTCGTCATCCGCAGCGAATTCGCCGGCGCGCCGGCCATCCTCGCGCAGCGGCACCGGTCGCACATCGTGAACGCCGGCGACGGCGCCCACGAGCACCCGACCCAGGCGCTGCTCGACGCCTTCACCATCCGGCAGCACGTCCGCGCGATGCGCGAGGATCCGGACGCGACGCTGGACGGCGTGCGCGTCGCCATCATCGGCGACATCGCCAACAGCCGCGTCGCGCGGAGCAACATCTGGTGCCTGACGAAACTCGGCGCGCGCGTGGTCGTCTGCGGCCCGCGCACGCTGATGCCGCCGCACATCGAGCGCATGGGCGTCGATGTCACGTCCGACCTGCGCGAGGCACTCGCCGGCGCGGACGTGGTCTACGCTCTGCGCATCCAGACCGAGCGGCAGGCGGCGAGCGCGTTCCCCAGCCTGCGCGAGTACATCCGGCTGTTCCGCGTGGATAACGAGTCGCTACGCGGTGCCCCGCAGACCGCCCTCATCATGCATCCGGGGCCAATCAACCGTGACATCGAGCTCGCCGCCGACGTGGCGGACGGCCCGCGCAGCGTCATTCTCGAACAAGTCAGCAACGGCGTCGCCGTCCGCATGGCCGTGATGCACCTGCTCGCGAACTCGGCCTATCCGCGGCCGCCGGAAAACCTCATCCAGTTCCCGCGGCCCGCGAACGCGCCGCAATCCCGGCCGGAGGGCTCCGCATGACGCTCTGCATCAAGAACGGACACCTGATCGAGCCGGCGACGGGCGTTTCGGAACAGATGGACGTGCTGATCGACGGCACGAAGGTCGCCCGCATCGGCAAGAACCTCAAGGGCGACGAGACCTTCGACGCGAAAGGGCTGGTGGTCTGTCCGGGACTGGTGGACATCCACGTCCATTTTCGCGAACCCGGCTTCGAATCGAAGGAGACCATCGCGTCCGGCAGCGACGCGGCCGCCGCGGGCGGGTTCACGTCCGTCGTGACAATGGCGAACACGAGCCCGACGATCGACAACGCCGGCATGGTCGAATTCGTCCACCGCCGCGCGCGCGAGACCGCGTGCATCCGCATCTGGCCCGGCGCGACGGCGACGAAGGGGATGAAGGGCGAGGAAATCACCGAGATGGCCGAGCTCAAGGCCGTCGGCGCGGTCGCGGTGACGGACGATGGCAAGGACATCCAGAACAGCGGCGTCATGCGGCGCGTGCTCGAGTACGCGTGCATGGTGGACCTGCCCTACCTCGCGCATTGCGAGGACCACACGCTCGCCAAGGGCGCGATGAACGAGGGCTACAACTCGACGCGGCTCGGCATCCCCGGCATGCCCAAGGCGCAGGAAGAAATCATGATCGA
>CAYUZD010000207.1:0-5988 GCA_964449475.1 uncultured Nitrospirales bacterium | reverse complement strand
TGACCGTGCTCGACGGCGAACCCGTGTCGAACTTCAAGCTGCGCGAGTTCGAGAACGGGGAAGGTCTCGCGATGGTGCATCCTGAGCTGCTGCTCGCGCTCGAGCGCGTCCGGCGGGAGCTGGGCGAAATGGCCGGCGAGACGGTCTGGGTGATCGTCAAGGACGGCGTGCGCACACAGGCCGATCTCGAACGCCTCGCAGCGCGGCTCGGCTGGACCGACGAAGGCGGCGCCGTCTCGCGCGATTCGATGCACCTCGCGAAGTACGGCGGCATCGCGGTGGACCTGATCGCCGTCATTGCGAAGAGCCGGCACCGCGTGCCGCAGACGACTCTGGGCGACGTGTGCCGCCGCCACTTCGACTTCGTGAAGGACGACTACAGGGACGGCCATGTCCACGCCGATCTCCGCGGACACCCGTAGCATGGGCGGCCCGCCCATGCGCGTCCTATTTCGTGGCCGTCGGCAAGTGCACTTCGAGCACCGCCCCGTTGTCCTCGTCAAACAGGATCCACACGTCGTCGGATTCCGGCTCGAACCTGATCCGGATTGGGAAGAAAAATGGCGGCTCTGCGAGGAATGCATCCTTGAGCGTGAACGTTCGTCCGTAGATCCATATGGGGTGTTCAAGAGGACCCCCGTAAGAATCCGGCGTCATTTGGATGGGAGGTTCTCCCATGATCTGTCGCACCTGGTTCCTGGTCATGCCGGCCTGAATCTTCGAGGCACGCTCTGCATATCCCGAGTACCGAACATAGTCGACCGCGAAGATCGCTGCCACGACAAGCAGGAGCGCACCCACAAGGGCGAGCACGATGAGACCCGGCTTTCTCAATGGCGATCCGATCGAGTTGGTTGACCTGTTGGTTCCATGACCGCGAGGCCCGCTATCCGGCCATCTCCACATCGTTGCCGAAGGGCGCCGTGTTCTCCGTCGCCTCCAGAATGTCGCGCACGATCTTCAGGTGGTGCGCAGTATGCACGGCCATGAAGCGCGTCCACTGCAGCGGTGTGAAATGTCCCAGCGCGAAGTGCTGATACGTCGCCCGGCTCGCGCGGATCTGATCGCGCTTCACGCTGATCGACTCCCACTTCACCTTCGCGCTGGTGAGCAGTCCGCGCGTGTCGCTCACTGCGGGCGCCGCCTCGACCAGCAACGGCGCAGGCGCCTTGCCCATGCCGCGCGGAATCGCGCCGCTCTCAAGCATCGGCATCGCCATGGGATGCGTCGGCCCGAGTCCCACGCCCTGCTGCGGATTGGCGAGCATGCCTTCCATCGCCCGCGCCATGCCGGTCATCACGATCCCCACGTGGTGCACCTGCTTATCCACACCCCACGCGGACACCGTCGGCGCCGCCGCGCGGAACACGGCCTCGTCGCCACACAGCGCGATCAGTGCGTCCCACTGCCGCGCGATGGTCGCAAGGTTGTTGTCCAGGTCCCACGGATCGTGCGGCATGTCCAGGCCCTCGTGTCCGGCGTTCCAGCGGCTGCGCGATTGGGATCAACCCGCGTCGAGCGCCCGGGTTCCCCGGCTCATCGTGATATTGTAACGCGCGGGGGGAATGCACGCCGTGGGGGCTGCCGCGCTTGCCATCGTCGCCTGGGCCGCGGGCGGGATCGTCTGTCGGGGACTTCCGCCGGTCCGCGGCGCGGAACGCGTGGTGCTGCGAGCGTATGCCGGCGCGACGGCCGTCGCGACAGCGGTTCTTGTTGTCGGAAGCGTCTCGCTGAAAGCCGCATGGTATCTCACGGCGATCGCCGCGCTTGGCGTAGTTCTGCGAACCATCTGGCGTTGGCGGAAGGGCGCCGGGACGGAACCCCGGATCGGGGGCGGTCCCGCTTCGCGATTCGCCTCGCTGAATCTCGGCGTCGTTATCGCAGCGAATCTCCTGGCTGCGATCGCCGTGCTCGCGCCCATCACGAGCTGGGACGCAGGTGTCGCGCATCTCGCCGTACCCGCGGCGCACGCACGCGCGGGCGTCATCGGCCTCGACGAGGGCAACGTTTATTCGGCGTATCCGCAACTGCTTCATGCGGTCTTTGCCGTCTCGTATTCAGTCGACGGAGAACGCGGCGTGGCCGCAATCGGCTGGATGTTGTGCGTGCTCTCATGCTGCGCCGTGTACGCGCTCGGCAAACGCGCGGGTGGCGAAATTGCGGGAGCGGTCGCGGCCGCGTTGTTCGCGTCGTCTCCCATTTACAGCGCGCAGGCCGGCACGGTCGCGATCGATGTCCCGTTCGCGGGTTTCGTCGCAGGATCGCTGGTCGCGTTACTGACCTGGAGCGAATCGAAAAATCTTCACGTACTGCTGGTATCCGGCTTGATCGCTGGAGCAGCCTGCGGTATCCGGCACACGGGCTATCTCGTTATCGTTTTTCTCGCGCTATGGATCGTGACGGCACCGCTACCCGCACGATGGAGATCGCTTTCGGTCTTTGCAGCGAGCGCGGCGTTCGCATCCGCACCGTGGTGGTTGCGGAGCTGGCTGTTGGTCGGGAATCCACTGTATCCATTGCTCACGGGCGTCTTCGGCGACGGTGGCATACCGGACGTGCAGGTGACCGCGCCGTTGCAACACGAGACCGCGCGGGCCGCGGGCGTGATCGACGCGCTGACGTTCCCGTGGCGCATCCTGATGCACCCGGACCAGTTTGATGGCTGGCAGGCGTCCCCCGGCGGCTTGACGCTCGCGCTGGGTGTCGTCGGCGTGCTCGTCGGCGGGCCGGTTGCGCGTCGGCTGGGGGCGTTCAGTCTAGGGGGAATCGTGGCTATATATATGGTGCAACGGCTTGCGCGGTACTTGCTGCCGTTCTTCATGCCGCTGCATGTACTTTCGGGCGTGGCCGTGGCCCGGTTGCAGCCGCTGCGAAAGCCAATCGCCGCGCTGCTCGCATTCTCCTATATATATGGTCTCTTGCTCGCCGCGGGGATGATGCACTTCAAGCTCCCGGCCGCGATCGGGCTGGAATCGCGCGAGGACTACCTGACGCGGCGCGTCGAGCGGTACCCGGCGTTCGCGTGGGCGAACCGGAACCTGCGGGAAGACGCGACGGTGCTCACGCTCGACCCGCGCGGGTACTACCTGCGCCCGCACACGTTCACGAACCTCGCCGCGCTCGCGCGAATCGCCAACAAATCGCCGGAGGACCAACTCGCGTGGATGAAGCGGCACGAAATCCGATACATTCTTGTACCGGAGGCCTACGTCGAGGCCTCGCCCGTGTTCCGCGAGTGGGGGATAACGCCGCTGATCGCGTCGTGGCGGAGCGCACCGGACCGGTTCGTGCCGGTGTATGACGCTCCGATGGCCGATGTGCGGAGCGGCGGCGTGGAGCGCGTGACCATCTACGAGGTCGTCTGGGGGGACGCCGGTGCGCATCCGTGAAGTGATAGCACGGAACACCGCCTACAACGCCGCGGGCCGCCTGTGGGACGCCATCGTCGGCCTTGTTCTTGTCGCGTACATCGTCCACCGGATCGGCGTCGAGCAGTACGGCCTTTGGGCCGTCGTCTCCGCGTTTGCGGGATACGCCGCGCTGTTCGACCTCGGCGTCACGAGTGCGTATTCGAAGTACGTCGCCGAACACGCCGCGCGCAACGAGCGTGAGCGCATTTCCGCCGTTGTCAGCACCGGCTTCTTTTATCAACTGACGTTCTCTGCCGTGTTCGTGGCCATCGCGTGGTTCGCGATCGACGGGCTGGTGGGCCTGCTGCGCGACTGGGGCAAGGCGGGCGCGTTGGGCAGCGAGGCGATCACCGCGGATCTTGCGTTCCTGCTCAAATGGACGCTGGTGCTGATGGCGGGTTCCAACTGCGTCGCGCCGTTCGTCGCCGTGCAAACGGGCTTGCAACGGATGGGCGTCACGAACGTCGTGAGCGCGATCGCGTCCATCGCGAAGATCGGCGCGACAGTGTGGTTTCTGGAAGCGGGCCTGGGCATTCGGGGACTGGTCTACGCGAACGCGGTCGTGTTCGGCGTGTTCGCCGCAGCCGGCGTCGCGGCAACGTTCGCGATTTGCCCGTCGCTGCGCATCGCGCCGTGGCGCGCATCGTGGTCGATGTTCCGCCGGTTGTTCTCGTTCGGATGGCGGACGCAGGTCTCGCGGCTGGCGAACCTGGTCACGTTCGAGACGGACGTGCTCATCATCACACTCGTGCTGCGCGACCTCGAACTGGCCGGGTTATACCGCATCGGCGTCGAACTGGCCAACAAGATGCGGCAGGGCCCGGTCGTGATGATGAGCGCCCTGATTCCCGCCGCGGCGCACCTCGACGCGCGGCAAGATGCGGACCGTTTGCGCCGGCTGTACGTGCGCGCGACGAAGTACGTCGCGGCGGTGGCGATCCCGCTCGCGGCGTTCACCGCGGGCGGCGCGGGGCTGCTGATGACGGCGTGGCAAGGATCCGCGATCGGTGTCGGCGTGTCGGTGGGCGTCCTGCAAATCATGTGCGCCGGGTATGTGGCGAACATTCTGCCGGGGCCGGGCGTCGCGGTGGCGCTCGGCATGGGCCGGCCGGGACTCCAGATGGTCGCGGGACTCATCTCGATGATCTCAAACCTCGTATTGACGATTGCGTTCGTGTTTGCGTTCGGATTTTGGGGCGTGCCGGTGGCAACGGCACTCTCGATGGTCATCGCGTGGGCGTGGTTCACGCGCGCGATGCGCGGACTGGTCGGCGTTGGCGCGCGCGAGCTATTGGCGAGCGCGCTGCGCGGGCCGTTGCTTGCGGGGCTCGCGCCGCTGGTGTTCATTGTCGCGTGTGACACGCTCGCGGCGGGCGTCGAGACGCGCCTGACCGCGCTTGCGATCGTGGCCGTGGCGTTCGCGGTGTTCATGGGCCTCTACCTGACCCTGCTGCGGCGCGTCGGCTCGTTTGATGACGCCGACCTCGATTTCTTCGAGCGTGTGCTTCGGTTGGACCGCGTGCCGGGATATACGGTCTGGGCGCGCCCGTTGAGGCACGGATGAGCGCGCAGACCGGCGTCACCGTCGTGATTCCGGTGTACAACCGCACCGATTTATTGCGCGATTGCCTGGAATCGCTTCGACATCAGACCTATCGGCTGCGCCGCATCGTCGTGGTCGATGATGCGTCGCAAGAGGACGTCGCGACGTGCGTGGAACAGGTCGTGCTCGGCGCGGAGGTCATACGCCGCGACGTGAACGGCGGATTTGCGCGCGCGGTAAACGACGGCCTGCGGCGCGTCGAGACGCCGTTCGTGTTTCTGCTCAACAGCGACATGACGATCGAGCCTGATTGCCTGATGCGGCTCATGGAAGAAACGAACCGGTCCGGGGCCGCGATGGTGTGTCCACTCGTGCTGTTCCGTGACGAACCGGAGACGATTTACTCCGCGGGCGATACGATTCGACGAGGGGGGCGTCCGGAGAGCATCGGGTTCCGTCAGCCGCGCGAGGGATTTGAGTTCGATCGGGAGCCGTTCGGTGTATCCGCGGGCGCGGCCCTCTACCGGCGCGACGTGTTCGACACGGTCGGCCTGTTTGACGAACGCTTCATCGCGTATTTCGAGGACGCGGATCTGTGCATGCGCGCGCGCGCGGCGGGCTTCGGTGCCGCGTGCGTACCGGAAGCGGTCGCATATCACGTAGGCTCCGCGAGCCTCGGCGGCAATACGCTGTGGCGCACGCGCCAGTGCTACCGCAACCACGCGCTGCTCGTCCTGAAGAATTACCCGCTCCGGCGATTGGTTCTGGAATCGCCGTGGATTCTCGCGGAACGAATCCATCAAACGCGCAGGCTGCTGTCCGCGTACCGGTCTGAAATTGGGCTGGTTCGTGCGTGGCGCGAACGGGTCGTCGCGTTCGCTGAAAGCGCGGCGCTCGTACCGTACGCGCTGCACGCGCGCCGACATCCAGTCACGCGTCCGACCGTCTGATGCAACCCGCGCGGCCCACCCAGGATTCATGGGAATTATCGCGTTCGTTCCCTCGCGTAAACCGAAGTTAGTCCCGGAGGGACAT